>NZ_CAUQJA010000006.1:0-104734 GCF_963518475.1 uncultured Streptococcus sp.
TGGTTGTTTTGTCTCGCACCTAACGGAGCGAGACGGACTAATAGTCACATAAAACTAACACCTACCATGGAATTTCCACGGTAGGTGTTAGTTATATCAATAATCGTTCTAAAAATGGTTTGATGCAGTTGAGGAGAATTCCTTCTATCCAGCTTTCTTGTGCTGATGAGAGATGATCTGCTTGAAGGCTTTCTTTTAAAAAGTCTCGGACTTGTTCTGGTGCGATTTCAAACTCAAAAGCTTTCATTTTATAGAAAAAGTCGATGAGATATTCTGACAAATATTCGGTTGAAAAGGGTACTTCACCACTTTTTCGATATTCTAATAAGAGCCTAGAAAATCGGGCTTTTTCTTCAGGAAGCTCACGAAAATAGGAATTGAGGAGCCAGGTCTGCTTCTGCTTTCTTTCAATTGGATCCTGACTAGCAATTCGTTGGTCTTTTTCCAACTCTTTTTGGTATTGTTTGGCCTTGATAGCCCGTTCTGTTCGATTTTTACCAAAAAGTATTTTCTCCCACTTTCGTTCTTCTTGGGTCAGGGTCTCCGTAAAGCCAAAGTAATCTTGATAGGCACGCTCTGCTGGGCCCATGGCTAGGACCAGATTATCTGCATATTGCTTGGCGATTTTATCCCTCTTCTTGCGCTCTTTCTCTGCCTGGATACGGAGTTCTTGTTCGTAGTCAATTTTCTCCTTGCCTAGCTTGACAAGGTAGAGTTGATCATCTGGTTTTCCAAGTAAAAAGGGTTTGATACACTTTTCAAGGACTTCCTCCATACGAGCCTTCTTCTTAGGCTCAGCCTTGGTCCAACTGCCACCTTGAAAGACTTCTAGGAAAAGCTGGTAGTCTCTCTCAGGTGAGAATTGATTACCACGATTAGGCTTGAAAACACCTTTTTCCCAGAGCCATTTTAGAAGGCGCTCGTCAAAGTCACTTTTATTGACCTTTATTTTTTCCTTTTTCTGGGCTTTTCTGGTTAGATTTTCAACCTTTCTGAGTAGTTTTTCTTCCTCTTCCAATTGCTGGTCAAGGGACAATCGATGAAAATGACGAACACAATCGCTCCCTATCGGAAAGAGGCGTTGGCCTGTGACACCGTTAAAGAGTTCGTAGGCGTATTTGATGGCATTCCCACAGACGCAATTGCTACGGCCGATACCGTTAAAAATCAAGGAAACTTCATTCCATTCCTTGGTAGCTTGTTCCCAAGTATTAGCTTTTGAAGCCTGTAAAACCGCATCGTGCAGGGATTTTCTAACTGGAAGTGTCATGAGGTCTCCTTTCTAGATTAGACTTTTACAACTTGAACCTCTTCTTTACCGAGTAAAATCAAGTATTTCTCAATATTTTTAATCGAATAGGCTCGAGATAAAGCCTCTCCGTATAGGGCTAACTGACCACGATAGCGGTCTATGAGTTGACTTGGTTCATCATAGCGGTCTGTCTTATAGTCGAACAGAACAATTTTATCTTCGTAAAGTAGATAGCCATCAAGGATACCACGGACAACGAAGTCTTCCTGACTCTTTTGGTCTCGTTTGAGCATGGAGAAAGGTTGCTCTCGATAGAGATGGTCGGTATTAGCGAGAATTTCCTGACCGAGCGCTGTGTCAAAGAAAGCAAGAATTTTCGAAAGATTAATCTTGTCTCTGGCAGCTTGGCTGGTTTGAACTTGTTTGAGAGTTTCTGTCAGGCTAGCAAGGGTTGGTTGCTGAGTGAGGTCAATTCTCTGCATGAGTTCGTGGGTAGCACTACCGATTTCAGCTCCAGTTACCTTTTCTTTGGTTGAAAAATCTGGCAAATCAAAGCTGATTTTCTTGTCTACTGACTGACCTTGACCTGCAATCTCGACACCTTCCATATCCATAACTGGTTCGTAGAATTTCTTGATTTGACTTGGGGTTTGAACACTAGGAAGCTCAATGGCTGCGCGGTGAAGAGCATTATAAACTTCCACCTCTTTCAGCATTTCCAGAGCTTCTTTGATAGTTTCAGACTGGCGGATGTCTGCTTGAGAGCTATCTTGGAGAGGACTCTTGATTTTCAACTCCCCGATGGCTTCTCTAGTCAGCTGATCTTCGCCAACAAAACGATAACTAAAGTTGAGATTGTCCTTAGAAAATACTTTGCTGATAGCCCAAAGCCAATCTTGGAAATTCTTGGCTTGAAGCCTAGTATTGCTATTTAGTTTCCCATTTTTAGCTGCTGGGTATTCCTTGGCTTCCAGCTTTTCACGAGATCCCTTACCGACAAGATAGAGCTTTTTCTCAGCCCGCGTCATGGCAACATAAAGGAGACGCATCTGCTCTGAATAGCTAGCTAGCCGTAATTCCTCTTCATTCTGGCTATAAGTTAGGCTAGGAATGGAGAGTTTGATGGTTTTAGGATAGTGAGCTTCTACTGCTCCTGTCTCCATTTTGGCAATGTATTTGACACCTAGTCCATTTTTACGGCTGAGAATGACTTCTGACATGCTGTCTTGCTTATTGAAGTCTTGATCCATATTGAGAATAAAGACGTAAGGAAACTCCAGTCCTTTACTCTTGTGAATGGTCATGAGTTCTACAGCATCCTTGGGCGGTGCGACTGCCACGCTTGCAAGATCGTGCTGGGCTTCCAAGACTTGGTCAATCATACGAATAAAACGAGACAAGCCCTTGAAATTGCTCTTTTCAAATTGATCAGCACGCAGAGCTAGGGCATAGAGATTGGCTTGTCTAGCAGGGCCATTTGGCAAAGCTCCAACATAGTCATAGTAAAAACGGTCGTTGTAAATCCTCCAAATCAAGTCATAGAGGGAGTGCGTTTTGGCATACGAGCGCCAAGAAGCCAAGATATCTATGAATTGATTTAGTTTTTCAGCTAGTGTTGAGTGAATTAACTCTTTCTGGCTTGTTGGCTGTTTTTGAGCATTGACCAGTTTTTCATAGAGATTTTCTTGGATTTTATCTTCTGCTTTCTGGAGGGACAAACGTGCTAACTCGTCCTCGTCAAAGCTAAACATAGGAGACTTCATGAGAGCGACTAGGGCATAGTCTTGCAGGGGATTATGAATGACACGCAGGGTGTCCAGCATGACTTGTACTTCTAGAGATTGGAGATAATTGTTCTGCTCACCGTCGGTTTTGACAGGGATTCCATACTCAGATAAGGCGAGAAGAATCTGGTCATTACGACTGCGACTGGAAGTCAAAAGGGCAATTTCTTTAAAAGCAACGCCTTTTTCCTGATGGAGGTTCAGAATCTCTTTGATGACTAAGCGCATTTCACCTGTGAGTTTAGTATCTGCTTGGCTCTCTTCTTCCTCACCTGTGTCGTCCTTGTCGTAGAGGAGAAATTCTGCCTTGTTGTCTGGATTAGGAGTTAGTTTGCTATTGGCAAAGACAAGCTGGTGCATGCTGTCATAGTTGATTTCTCCGACCTCTTGGTCCATGAGGCGTGCAAAAACATCATTGGTTGCTGACAGCACTTCTGAACTACTACGGAAATTTTCCTTGAGGAGAATCAGCTTGCCCTCTTTAGGATTCTGTGCATAGCGTTGGAATTTTTCATTGAAAATCTGCGGATCTGCCTGACGGAAACGATAGATGGACTGCTTGATATCTCCCACCATAAAGCGATTGTGGCCATTAGACAGCAATTCCAACATCCGTTCTTGAATGTGGTTGGTATCCTGATACTCATCGACCATGACTTCGTGGAAACGTTCCTGATAAGCCTCACGGACTTGAGTAAAATTCTCTAAAATCTCAATAGTGTAATGGCTGATATCAGCGAATTCAAAGGCATTTTCCTGACGTTTACGCTGACGATAAGCCTCCACAAAATCACTCATGAAAGTTTGGAAAGTTTTAGCTAGTTCCCAGGTGTCTCCATGATAACGTTCTTGATAGTCGAGAATGGTTATCTGGTCTGATAATTGTCCTAGTTTAGCAAACTGAGACTTTCTTTCTTCGTTGTAGGCATCAGCCAGTGGCTTCAAATCAGCCTTACGACTTGCATTGGTCAGAGCTCGGCCGTTTTTCTCTTTAGAAATTGCGACAACACGCGCAAGCACTGCTTGATAAGCCTGACTATCGGACTCCTGATTTAAGGAGCCAACTTCATCCAGAATTAACTGAACGTTTTCTAGATAAGCAGCCTTTGGAAACTCCTTGGCATCATTATCCAGATGATAACGGAAAAAACTTTCCAAGTCCCAAAGGGCTTGTTTGATTTGCTCAATCAGTTTTTCTTTTTCACTGGTAAAATCAGCTTTTTCAAAGCCTTTTAAGAAAGATTCACTCAGCCACTTTTGAGGGTTGCTGGTGGATTGGAGGAAGTCATAGATTTTATAGACTTGCTGGCGCAGACCACGTTCATCCTTGCCACGTCCAGCAAAGTTTTTCAGCAAATGACTAAACTTTTCTTTCTGTTTGCCTTGGTAATGGGCTTCAAAGACCTCATGAAAGACTTCATTTTTTAGAAGGAGTTGCTCGCTTTGGTTTTGTAAAATACGGAAATTAGGTGCAATATCAATCAGATAGCCATGTTTACCAAGGAATTTTTGTGTGAAAGAGTCCATGGTTCCGATGGCAGCGTTGGGTAGGTCTGCCAACTGGCGGCCCAAGTGTTGTTTGAGCTCGACATCATCCGTTTCTTGGATTTGTTGGCTGATTTTTTTCTCTAAACGTTCCTTAAGTTCAGTCGCAGCCTTAACGGTAAAGGTTGAGATAAAGAGTTGACTGATTTCCACTCCACGCGCTAATTGGTCCAGAATGCGCTCTGCCATGACAAAAGTCTTCCCAGAACCAGCCGATGCTGAAACCAGGATATTCTGGCCAGAAGTGTAGATAGCTTCGATTTGCTCGGCAGTTTTCTTTTGTTCCTTGCTCGAATACGCTTCTGCTTCTTGCAGTTTTTGAATCTCCTCCTCAGTTAAAAAGGGAATATGCTTCATCGATTCAACTCCTCTCTTATTTTTTCAAACCAAGCTTGCTTGAGTTTTTCTCCGACTAGACGCTTGCCATCAGCCAAGTCCAACTTTTCTAGAAAACGGGCTTGGCCCAAGTGGTAATTGGCTTCAAATCCTGTGATGGCTTGATGTTGCTGAACATACGGTGCAATACTTCTGCCATTTTCAGTATAAGGGTTAATGGCGAACTGACCTTCTAAAATTTTCTCAGCTGCTTTCTTGTAAAGATGGGCATTGTAGTCCAGTAGGAGCTGGAATTCCTCATCTGTCAGCTGATTAGCCTTGTTTTTGTTGTAAAATTCGCCCAAATGACTGCTTTCTTTTTCTAAAAAGAGTCCTTGGTATTTCATAGACTTGCTGGCTTCTACTACTGCACCTGCCAGACTTTTAACGGCCATCAGAGATTGGACAGGCTCAGCCATTTCCAAGTACATAGCACCGAAAAAGTTCTGCTCCCCTTCTTTTTTTAAGGCAGCTAGATAAGTTGGCAGTTGGGAGTTGAGTCCATTAAAGAAATGAGGAAACTGAAACTGGGTAAGACTCGACTTGTAGTCTACTACTCCTATCGATCCATCAGCTTTCAAACGGTCAATCCGGTCAACCTTACCTCGTACAAAGACACTGCGACCCTTGTCCAATTGAATAAAGGCTTGTTCTTTGCCGCCAAAATTCGCTTCCTCTTTGATGGTTTCGATGACTGGATTGTGTCGGAGAATATGGCCAGTCGTCCGTGCCACATCAAGCAGAACTTCCTTGGTAAACTGGGCTTCCAAGCTTTCTTGATATATAGCTTCAAATTCCCGTTCCTGACTGGTTTCGTGGATAGCTTGTTCTAGACGTTTGTCAAAGGAATCTTCGTCAGGCAACTGCAAGGCGCGTTCAAAAATGCGGTGTAAGAAATTCCCATGACTACGAGCATCTGGACGCAGACGCAATTCCTCCTGCAAGCCTAACACGTAGCGGAGGAAATAACTGTATTGGTTCCGGTAAAACTCCGTCAAACCAGATGTAGACAGGTAAAACTCCTGATCAGCAGGATAGAGAGCCTGTAAGGTCTCCTTAGCCAACTGCTTACTGCTTGGACTGGTTGGGAGGGCTGGATTTTCCAAACCTTGCTGGTCTAGTTTTTTACCCATCACACGCGCCAGAACCTTAATAAATGTCAAATCTTGCTCAGTCTCACTCATCTCGCCCTGCTGGTGATAGGCAACCAGAATAGACAAAAGACTGTGATATGACCCCATATCCTCCTTAGACAGCCCTTTGTGATTTATCTTCTTCTCTTTCCTGCTAAATCCAAAATGGACTAGCTCTTGAAGATAGGCTGACTCCTTACTTTCACTTTCATTAAAAAGGCTTGGAGCCGACAAGACCAACTGCTTACGAGCAGAATTGACCAAGGAAAGCATAGTATAGCGATTTTTCTTGAGATTTTCACTGCTGGCAATCAGCAATTGAACGCCTTCTTCGGTTGCTTGGTTTAAGCTTTGTCTTTCTTCATCGGTTAAAAGACTGGTATTTTGCGCGATTTTTGGTAAATTGTCCTGAGTCAAACCAATAGCATAGACAAAGTCAGCCGTTAAGGGCGCAATCAAATCGTAACTCTGCACCAGAACAGTGTCCACTGTTGCTGGAATGGTACGGTATTGGGACAAACTCATTCCAGAATGGAGCAAGGCTAGAAAGTCCTCTAGATTAACTTGTGAACCAGCAAAAACGGTCGCAAATTGTTCTAAAACATGACAGAAAGCCTTCCAAACTTCGGCTTGTCTTTCCTGTTCTACAGCTTCCATAGTGGCTGTCAAATCTTGTAACTGCTTGGTCACAGCTCCTTCTTTTAGAAAAGAATTCCACTTTTGCAAGAGATTTTCAGTCTTCTGTTTTCGACTGGCAAAGAGAGTTTCAAGAGGCTCTAAAATTCTCAGACGAAGAGCATTTAAACGTTCCAGATTAAATTTTCCATGGTGGGATTTGGTAAAGGTTTGCTGAAAGGCTGGCAAGCCATTGATACCAAGATAGCGGATATATTGCTCAAAAGCATCAATATCAGCTTGACTAAGGTCGGTATACAAACCTGTTCTGAGGAGATTAATCAAATCTTCTTGACGGAAACGATAGCGTTTTAAAGCCAAAATAGACTCAACAAACTGCGTCAAAGGGTGGTGAGCCATGGATTCACTTCTACCAAGATAGAAAGGAATCTGATACTGGTCAAAAATCGTTTTTAGAGATAATTGGTAAGAAGCTACATCCCCCAATAGAATGCGAAAATGCTTGTAACTCAGGTCTGAGTTCTCATGTAATTTCTGACGAATACTACGCGCTACCAACTCCAACTCTTCCTTTTGTGTCAAACAAGACCAGATTTGCAGGTTTTCACGGTCCTTCTCATCGACATCCAAAGCGAGTTCTGAAAAGTCATAAGAAGACTCCAGCAAACGAGAGGCCTTGTCAAAACTATCCATTTTCTCATGAATTTGAGAAAGGTCTTGCGCAGGCGTTTGGTATTTAGTGGCTAAATGATGGAGAAACTCCACACTGGCTTGGTAGAGATTGCCCTCGCTAAAAGGGCTGATATAGGCTTTCTTGCTCGCATAAGCCCCAATGATAATCTCAACACCCTTGCCATGAAGTAGGTCCACAATTCGCTCTTCCTCAGCAGAAAAACGGGTAAATCCATCAATAACCAAGGCGATTTGAGTAAAATCACTACTTACCTTGTCATTCTCAATAGCTTCAATCAAATGGGACAACTGACTTCCCTGAGCCAACTGCCCCTGATTGAGATAAGCCGTTACCTTCTCAAAAATCAAGAGTAAATCGGCCCTCTTGTCCTCATCCGTCAAACTCTCCAAGTCCAAAAAACTCATCTGAGCCTTGGTCATCTCGTGGTAAAGCTCAATCAACTGCTGGATAAATTGAGGATCCTGCTTGATAGCTCCATAAACACGTAAATCCTTAGGATCAAGTTCGACAAGGCATTTATAAAAGACCATCCCAAGTCCAATGTCATCTAGACTGGTTTTAGCAGGCAAACCATTCAAGACCAGATAACGAGCCATCTGCGCAAAGCGCGTGACGGTAATCGCAAAAGAAGCCTGCTGGGACAAGCATTCCAGCACGGCACGTTCCTTTTCAAAAGAAAGAGAGTTGGGAGCTATGTAGAAGACCCGCTTGCCAGCAGCAACTAGCTCTTCTGCCTCTCTGGTTAGAATTTCAGTCAAAGAAGTCCGAATATCAGTATAAAGTAATTTCATCTCTGCCTCGTTGGAATTTTTCATTACCTTTTATTATACCATGATTAGCCCGAAGATTCCTCCTCCTTTCCTCTAAAATATGCTATAATAATACCAAAAGATAAAGAAGGAAGTCTTATGATTAAACTACTAGCCTTGGATATGGACGGAACTCTCCTCAATGAAGCCAAGGAAATCCCACAAGCTCATATTACTGCTATTCACCAAGCTATTGAAAAAGGTGTCAAACTTGTTCTCTGTACAGGTCGCCCGCTTTTCGGTGTCCTCCCCTACTACAAAAAACTGGGGTTAGACCTCCAGAACGAATATGTCATTGTTAACAACGGTTGTTCAACTCACCAGACCAGTGATTGGGAGCTAGTTGACTGGCAAGAACTCAGCCCAGCTGACATTGAATATCTCTACGAGCTTGCTGAAAAAAGTGATGTTCAGTTGACTCTTTTTGATGAGGAGCATTATTTTGTCCTCGGTGGTAAGCCTAATGAAATCATTCAAAATGATGCCGAGCTAGTCTTCTCAGACCTGACTGAAATTTCCCTTGAGGAAGCTACCAGTGGTAAGTACCGTATGTTCCAAGGGATGTTTTTGGGGACAGAGAGCCAAACAGACGATTTTGAGCAGCGTTTTGCTGAGGAGCTTTGTCAACGATTTAGTGGAGTTCGTTCACAGCCTGTCATTTATGAAGCCATGCCACTTGGAACGACAAAGGCTACCGCTCTTTCTCGACTAGCAGAGATTTTGAAGATTGATTCCTCAGAAATCATGGCTATGGGTGATGCCAATAACGATATCGAAATGCTCCAATTTGCAGGGCTTGGTGTTGCAATGGGAAATGCCAGCGATTATGTCAAATCTCTTGCGGATGCCGTTACAGCAAGCAACGAAGAAGACGGTGTCGCGCGTGCCATTGAGAAATATATTTTATAATTAAGAAGCCCAGTTCATGTCAACTGGGTTTTGATATTTAAGAATTCCTAAAACTTTAGAAACTCTTTAGAAATCCTTGAGCTTTCTTTGATTTCTATACTTTATACTAAAGTTATCAAAATAAATTAAAAGGAGAGAATCATGAAAACAGTACTCGACATTCATGGATTGTCCAAAAACTTTGACAAACAAGCTATCCTTCAGGATCTTCATCTAACGATAAGAGAGGGAGATATTTATGGACTTATCGGGAAGAACGGAGCTGGGAAAACCACCTTGATAAAAATCATTACGCAACTACTATTTGCGGATAAGGGAACTGTTTCCCTCTTTTCTAGCCATTCGGAAAATGAGTGGACCAAGGCTCTATCTCGAGTAGGTTCAGTGATCGAATCGCCTGTAGCTCATAATCACTTAACAGCCTACCAAAATTTGAAATATTACTGTATGATTCGTCATATTCCAAATGCTGATATAGTCATTCGAGAAACGCTGGACTATGTAGGTTTGCCAGATACAGGTAAAAAAGTCTTTCGTGATTTCTCGCTAGGAATGAAACAAAGACTTGGTATCGCCATTGCCCTTCTATCTAAACCAGACTTCCTGATATTAGATGAACCTATCAACGGTCTCGACCCAATAGGTATCAAAGAGTTTCGTCTAATGATTCAACGGCTCAATCAAGAGAAAGGAATAACCATTCTCATCTCTAGCCATATCTTGTCAGAACTCTATCTCCTAGCTAATCGTTTTGGTATTTTAGATCAAGGCAAGATTATCCGCGAAATCAGCAAAGCTGAATTTGAAACACTAAGTGAGGATTATATTGTTCTTAAGACATCTGATAAAGAGAAAGCTTGTCAAGTATTGAAAGAACAAATCCAACTCCAGTTTAAGGTAGTGAACCCTGAAAATGAAATCCATATCTTTGGAAATGAACAAGATGTCAAACAGATTCTTAAGGAATTAACCTTGGCAGATGTTGACATTGACGAGATTTACTATGCCCGTCAAAACCTAGAAGAATACTTCACTCAATTGGTCCAATAGGAGGAAAATCATGATACATACCATTCAAGCAGACTTTTACCGTCTTTTCCGCTCCAAAGGATTCTGGATTACAGAATTCATTCTCTTTGTCCTCTTGCTAATGGGTGCCACTATCGGGGCTACAGGCCATCTGATGGCAATCCAGACAGAAGAACCAGAAATTTCAACCCATGGTTGGGACGGTATTCAAGCTCTTATCAATGCGTCTAGCAATGATTCAAACCTTGTTTTTCTCTGCATTATTCTAACATGTTTAGTTCTTGGGGTCGATCTAATCGGCAAGCTTTATAAAAATAGTTTGACAGTTGGCGTTTCTCGTACAGAATTTTTCTTCGCTAAATCCTTTGTTCTAGCAAGTATCGCTCTCTTACAACTCATCGCCAGCCTTGTGATTGCTTTTGTTCCCTCAACTCTACTGAACGGACTTGGTACGATGCCTGATGGTTTTATTGCCAATCTCCTCTTAATGATTTTCCTTCAATTTCTATGCCTACTCGCTTGGCTTTCCATTATTTCCTTTATTCTCTACCTGACTCATTCTTATCTTGCAGTATTTATTGGTTATCTGATTAGCTCTATCATCCTTTCTATGCCAATGATCATTTTTCCAAATATCAATTTTTTACCATATTTGTCCTTGCATTTTTCCTATGCTATGACTGCTAATAGTGAATCCATTTTCTATACCCTTATAGTTACCTTAGCTGTTATTGTAATCTTTAATCTAAGTGGACTGGCAGTTTTCAAAAAGAAAAGTCTATAAAAAATGACCTCCTCAAACCTACAGAGGAGGTTTCTTTTCGTTAAAAGTAAATGAAAACCGACAACCATTGCTCATCTGTGCTTAGTTTCATCTCTGCACCGAGAAGATGACATAATTCCTCAGTGATATAAAGGCCTAAACCAGAGGATTCTTCCGTATCTGATAGATTTTCAGAATAAAAACGGTTGCTGAGATTTTCTATTCTTTTGATGGGCTGTTTAACAAGGTTTGCAATTTCTAAGACAAGCTGTTCCTTTTCCTTTCGCAAAGATAGACGCGCTTCTTCCTTGCCATGTTTGAGGACATTCCCAAGCAAATTTTGTAAAATTCGATCCAGTAAGTCTTCATCAGTCATCATTTTTAAACCAGCTTCAACCTTAAAATCAAGCGTGATCTTTGCCGCCTGAAAAACATCATAATAAGCCAGAGTCTTTTTGGTGATAAAAGCTGAAAGGTCCACTTCTTCCAGTTTCGGTTTGACAGCTCCTTCCATCAAACGACGGTATTCTAGGAGAGCCTCCAAACGTTTGGAAACTAAATCAAGATGCTGGGCGATTTTTTGTAAGGTTTCTGCTTTGTTTTCAGGAGTTTTTATCAATTGTTGGGTGTAGCCTGAAGCGATAGTCAAAGGCGTCCGAATATCATGGGCGATATTGCTGATGGCCATATCCAGAGTCTGCTTTTCCCTTTTCATAACTAACCGAGATTGTTCCACTTCTTGAAATAGATTTTCAATTTGCTGGTAGAGATGTAAAAAATGTTTGGAAAAAATGCTGACTCCGACTCTTTTCATACTACCTGTGAGAATCTTGTCTTCAATCTGTTGACTCAAGTTTTTAAGTGCTAGATGGTAGCGAATCAATGCAATCGATAAAATAATTAGGAGTACTAGTAGGACAAAAATTATCATGTAGGTCATTGCTTGTCTCCTTTTAATCTTACCCCAACGCCCCAGATGGTTTCAATATATTCTTGATTTGGGTCAAGCTGGTTTAATTTTTTACGAAGATTACTCAAATGCGTATTGAGGGTATTATCTCCAGGTAGGTAGCTATCCTCCCAGACCAATTCATAAAGTTCTTCCTTGGTGAAAATTTTCTTTGGATATTTGAGGAGAGTTTGGAGAATCAAGCATTCTTTCTTGGCAAGGCGAATCGTTTCCTGACTATTTTTGATTTCAAAACTTTCTGCATCAAACTGGATATTTTTCAAGTTTTGTGGCAGATTTTCAGTTTTTCCTATTTCCATAGGCTGTTTTTCTGCACTTTGGCGTAATTGAACAGTAACTCTGGCAAAGACTTCGTCCAAATCAAAAGGTTTGACTATGTAATCATTGGCACCGTCTAAGAGGTATTGACTGATTAACTTCTTATCGCTCAAAGCCGTTAGCATAATGACTGGAATTTGACTTTGTTCCCTGATGGCTTTTAAAACCTGATCCCCATTTTTCCCAGGAAGCATGATATCTAGCAAAACGAGGTCAATCCCACCTTGGTCAAAAAGCATGATTCCTTCTGTACCAGAAAAGGCTTGAACCACCTCATGCTCCTCAGTAAGAAGTGTTCGTAAAATCTCTTGAATGTCACTATTGTCTTCAATAACCAATATCCTAGCCATAAATACCAACCTTTCTGCAACTATTATAGCATGTTTTATTGATAAAGCTTAAACAGAAAAGCTCCTCGCATAAAAGCGCGAGAAAGCCTTTAAGGGTTAAAATATAAAATCCACTTGCTATATGACCTAGTATCTTATAGTTGCTAATAAGAAGTTAGTCTAGCAGAATGAATCTCTCATTTCTCTCCTACTAGTCCGTAATACGTTGATACATTTCGGGTCTTCTATCTCGAAACAAGCCCCAGTTTAGGCGCTCGCTTGCTCCCTTGTCTAGGTCATAAGTAGCTAACAGAACAGCTTCAGCTTGTCTTTCAGCTTGCTCTAGAATAGCCCCTGTTTCATCCGTCATAAAGGAAGAACCGTAGAAGTCAAGACTGGAACTTTGTCCACCATTTTCCTCACTAGGAGTGACTTCTTCCAAGCCATAACGATTGGCTGCAATAACTGGAACAATATTCGCTGCTGCGTGTCCTTGCATGGTACGCTGCCAATGGCCACAACTATCTGTATCCAAAATCGGCTCTGAACCGATGGCTGTTGGATAAAAGAGCAATTCTGCCCCATTTAACGCAAGACAACGGGCTGTTTCAGGGAACCATTGATCCCAACAGATACCGATACCAATCTTGGCGTAACGAGTATCCCAAACCTTGAAACCTGTGTTGCCAGGTGTGAAATAAAATTTTTCTTGATAATAATGATCATCTGGTATGTGGGTTTTCCGATAAACGCCCAGTACTTCTCCATCAGCATCAATGACAGCAATAGAGTTATATAAGACATTGCCATCTTTTTCATAGAAACTGATTGGTAAAACGACATTTAGTTCCTTAGCAATCACCTTAAAATGCTGAATAGCTGTATTTTCTGTCACCGACTGGGCATGCTGGTAGTAGTCATACTGGCGTTCCTGACAGAAATAGGGACGTTCAAACAACTCGGGCAAGAGAATAATTTGTGCGCCTTGTTCTGCAGCCTGACGTACTAAACGCTCTGCTGTTTGAATATTTGTTGCCACATCCTTGTCGCATTGCATCTGAATGGCTGCAACTTTTACATTTCTCATCTTTTTCTCCTATTCTGGGATTTGTTGGGTGATACAGTGGATATTGCCACCACCTAATAGAATAGCTCTGGCTGGTATTCCGACAACTTTACGATCTGGGAAACACTTACTGAGGATATCTAGGGCCACTTGGTCGTTTACATCCTCAAACTGGGGAACCAAGACAGACTTGTTTGCAATATAGAAATTGACATAGGAAGCCGCAAGACGTTCACCCGCATAGCGCTCCTCTTCCCCTTCTTCATAGATGTAGCCTGGCAAATCTTCTTTAGTAACTACTTGAAGATTAGTTGGTATTGGAAGCTTATGAATGGTGAAGGGACGCCCTTTTGCATCTGTTTCCTTCTCTAAAAGAGCAAGGTCGGCTGCAGACATGACATATTGCGGATCATTTTGATCATCTGTCCAAGCTAAGACAAGCTCTGCAGGACCAACAAAAGCAGCAACATTGTCAACGTGTTCATTGGTTTCATCCTGATAAATACCATAAGGAAGCCAGATAACTTTTTCAGCACCAAGGCACTCTAATAAGGTGTTTTCGATTTCCTCTTTACTGAGATGAGGATTACGCCCAGGACTCAGAAGACAACTTTCAGTCACAAGAATGGTTCCTTGACCATCGCTATGGATTGCGCCTCCTTCCAGTACAAAAGGCTTGGCATCATAGACAGGCATTTCCAAGACCTCAGCAAAACGACTGGCTACTTGGTCATCATCTTCATAATCTTGATAAAGACCGTCATAGGTGCCACCCCAGGCATTAAAAGCCCAATCGACTGCCAACTTTTCTCTTTTATCATTGACGAGAATGGTCGGACCTGTATCACGGGCCCAGGCATCATTGGTGGGAATGTCTAGATAAACGACCTTGTCTCCGAGATAGGATTGGGCTTCAGATATATAGTCCTGCTCCACCAAAAGATAAACTCTCTCCCCTTCTGATATGGTTTTGATAATCTGGCTAAAAGCTGTTTTTGCAGCCTTGCCTTGAAAGGGCCATGAACCTGGTCGAGTCGGCCAGATCATGAGGGTGCCATGATGGGCTTCATACTCTGCAGGCATACGATAGCCTAATTTTTTTGGACTGTCCATCATGATAATCTCCCTTTAAAGTCTTGATAGCCGAAGGCTTTGACTAAGCTGCAGTCACCTTGCTCGTCCATGAGATAGAGACTTGGCAAGCCAATACCGTTAAAGGTATTATTTTTGACAAAAGAATAAATAGCCATGTCTTCGAAATAAAGTCTGTCTCCGATTTGGACTGGATTTTCAAAGCTATAATTACCAATCACATCGCCCGTCAGACAGGTATTGGAAGAAAGCCTATAAGTATGGGCTTTTTCCAGCGCCTCAAATCCATTTCTCAAAGGTGGACGATAGGGCATCTCAAGTACATCGGGCATATGGCAGGTCGCAGAGGCGTCTAAAACCAAGATTTCCATACCGTTTTCGACAATATCCAATACTTCAGTTGCTAGATAACCCGCATTGAGCGCAATAGCTTCACCCGGCTCGATATAGACTTCAAGATTGTAAGTATCTCGAATTCTTTTAATCTCGGAAATCAGCAAATTAATATCGTAGTCTTCTCTTGTAATATGGTGGCCACCACCCATATTGAGCCATTTAACCTCATGTAAATAAGGTCCAAACTGTTCTTCTACAGCTTTCAAAGTTGTCTCTAAATCATCTGCCCCCTGCTCGCAAAGGGTGTGAAAATGAAGACCGTCTACCAATTCCAGCAAATCACTCGGAATCTTGTCTAGAGTGACTCCAAAACGGGAGCCAGGTGCACAAGGATCATAGAGAGCGTGATCTCCTTGAGTTGAACACTGAGGGTTGAGGCGCAAACCCACGCTTACACCAGCATCCCGACAACGGATCCCATGTTTACGCAACTGTCTCTCTGAGTTAAATACGATATGGTCCGTTATCTCCAGCAATTCCTCCAAGTCTGCATCCTTGAAAGCAGGCGCAAATACATGGACTTCTCCTGGAAATTCTTCCCTAGCTAGCTTAGCTTCATAGAGTCCACTGGCTGTCGTACCTGATAGATACTGGCTAATCAAGGGATATGTTTTATAGAGGGAATAAGCCTTTTGGGCAAGCAAAACCTTGCAACCAGATTCTTCTTGAACATATTGTAGGATACGGCAATTGGCTTCTAACTTGGCCAAGTCAATGACGTAAGCTGGTGTTGGTACTTGTTCTAACTTCATTAGTCCACCATTTGTGGATTTTCAACCACAACCCATGGCAAACCATACTCATTCAAAGCTTCCATAAATGGATCTGGATCCAATTCTTCAAGATTATAGACTCCAGCTTGTTTCCAAGTACCGTTCATAACCAATTTTGTTCCAATCATGGCTGGAACACCTGTTGTGTAAGAAATGGCTTGTGAACCAACTTCTGCGTAACATTCCTGATGGTCGCAGACATTGTAGATGTAGATTGTCTTTTTAACACCGTCTTTGACACCTGTAAAGATACAGCCGATATTGGTTTTACCAACAGTACGTGGGCCAAGGCTTGCAGGATCAGGAAGCAAAGCTTTTAAGAATTGAATCGGAACGATTTCTTGTCCGTTAAAGTTAATCGCATCTGTACGAAGGAGTCCAACATTTTCAAGACATTTCATGTGCGTTAAGTAAGATTGACCAAAGGTCATAAAGAAGCGAATGCGTTTTACTCCAGGAATATTCTTGGCCAATGATTCGATTTCTTCGTGGTGAAGGAGATACATGTCTTTTTGTCCAACTTGAGGGAAATCGTACTCGCGCTTGATAGACATGGCTTCGACTTCGACCCATTTTCCATCTTCCCAGTAAGAACCTGGCGCAGAAACCTCGCGTAGATTGATTTCTGGGTTAAAGTTTGTTGCAAACGGATAACCGTGGTCACCACCATTACAGTCTAAAATGTCGATATAGTGGATTTCATCAAAATAGTGTTTGAGGGCATAGGCTGAAAAGACACTAGTCACACCTGGGTCAAAACCAGAACCAAGCAGAGCTGTCAAGCCAGCTTCTTTGAATTTCTCCTGATAATCCCATTGCCATGAGTAGTCAAAGTAAGCAGTAAAACCAAGTTCCTTACAACGTTTTTCGTAGATAGCACGCCATTCAGGGTCTTCTGTGTCTTCTGCTTCGTAGTTGGCTGTATCGATATAGTGAACACCTGTTGCCAAACAAGCGTCCATAATGGTTAAATCTTGATATGGTAAAGCTACGTTCAAAACAGCTTCTGGTTTGTAGCTTTCAATCAGGGCAATGACTTCTTCAACATTATCAGCATCAAGAGCAGCAGTCTCAATTTTTGTACTTGTTTTGCCTTCTAGCTTAGTTTTCAAGTCATCGCATTTTGACTTGGTACGGCTGGCAATCATAATTTCTTTAAACGTTTCGCTATCTTGACAAATCTTTGAAATAGCAACTTGGGCAACGCCCCCACATCCAATAACTAGTAAACGACTCATTTTTTTCCTTCCTCTTCTTCTAAAATGTCCTCAACATACTTGGGCAACATAAAGGCCCCCACGTGTAAGTTTGCAGTGTAGTATTCTGTGAAAAGCTGGCGTTTTTTCCAGCCTTCCTTGTCAAAATCTTTGACAGGATGGTATTTTTTCGATGCAAATCCAAACAACCAATAGCCAGCTGGGCTAGTTGGAATATGGGCCTGATAGACCCGACTGATTGGAAAGGCTTGATTGACCTTGCGATGCATGCTTCGGCAAGCTGACTCATCCTCGTCAAAGAAGGGACTCCCATGCTGATAAATCATGATGCCATCTTCTTTCAGAGCACGATAACTATTTCCGTAAAATTCCTTGGTAAAGAGCCCTTCCGTATGTCCAAATGGGTCTGTCGCGTCGTTGATGATAATATCATAGTCATTTTCGCAATTTCGCAAAAAGCGTAGCCCATTTTGGTAGTAAATGGTAACACGTGGATCATCTAACCCTGCAGCAAAGTCTGGGAAATACTCACGACAGACCTCAACCAACATCTCATCTGGTTCCACGATATCGATTTGCTCCAGTTCAGGATAGAGGGTTAATACTTGAGCAACACCACCGTCACCACCCCCAATAACCAAGACTTTCTTTGGATTGGGATGCACAGCCATGGGAACGTGGACGGTCATTTCATTGTAGACAAAATCATCCGCATCTGAAAACAAAACATGCCCATTTAAAATCAAAATCTTTCCAAAAGCTGGCGTATCCAATACCTCGATATCCTGCCATTCACTTTTACCAGCGTAGAGTTGCTTGGCTGTTCTCAGGGACAATTTCACATCTGGAGTATGAACTTCAGAAAACCATAAATCCATCTAGTTCTCCTTTCTCTTAATGACGTTGATATGATTGACCTCAGGATCTTCCGTCCCTTGGAGGGAGCAACCACGTTCCTTGGCAAATTGGATATAGTCTACAATTTCACGAGTAATGCGTTCACCAGGAGCCAAGATAGGAATCCCTGGAGGATAGCACATGACAAATTCCCCACAGACCTGTCCAACAGATTCATCTAAAGACAAACTTTTTCTCTCTGAATAGAAGGCTTCCTGAGGAGATAACACCAACTCGGGCTGAATATATCCTCCTGCTATCAAGTCCTTCCCATCTCGTGAATAGAGTCTCTTGATATCAGCCAGAGCACCAACCAAGCGCTCGATGTCTTGGATGCGGTCGCCGATGGAAATATAGGCCAAGATATTGCCAATATCACCAAACTCAATCTGAATGTCGTATTCGTCTCGTAAGAGATCATAAACTTCAATCCCTGTTAAGCCAATCCCCTGAGTGTAAACTGACAACTTGGTCACGTCAAAATCGCAAACGGACACTCCGTCTATTAACTCTTTTGAATAGGCATAGTAGCCACCGATAGCATTGATTTCACGACGAGCATACTCGGATAGCTCAATGACCTTTTCAAAAGACTCTTTACCTCGAAGAGCCAAGTTGCGACGCGAAATATCCAGACTAGCCATCAACAAGTAAGAGGCAGATGTTGACTGGGTAAGATTGATAATCTGACGTACGTATTCAGGATTCATCTGCTCCCCGATTAAAAGAAGCGAACTTTGGGTCAAACTCCCACCAGACTTATGCATGGAAACTGCTGCCATATCAGCACCTGCATCCATAGCAGATATCGGCAATTTATCAGTAAAATGCAAATGCGCTCCGTGGGCCTCATCTACTAAAACCATCATGCCAGCTTCATGAGCCATTTCTGTCAACCCCTTTAGATCTGAACAGATCCCGTAGTAAGTAGGATTGTTAATCAAAATGGCCTTGGCATCTGGATGGTCCTTTATGGCCTGGGCTACTCGGTCATTTTCAAGACCTAAAGCGATACCAATCTTAGGATCTACACTCATCTCGATATAGATGGGAATGGCACCACATAGAACCAGCGCATTGATAGCAGATTTGTGGACATTTCGTGGCAGAATAATCTTATCTCCTGCCTTGCAGGTTGCGAGAATCATAGTCTGCACCGATGAAGTTGTTCCTCCAATCATGAGAAAGGCATGGCTAGCTCCAAAAGCATCAGCTGCCAGCTCCTCTGCATCCCGAATAATCGAAATGGGGTGGCCTAAATTATCCAAGGGTTTCATCGAATTGACATCAATACCTACACATTTTTCTCCTAAGAGTTCGACAAGTTCTGGATTTCCTCGTCCACGCTTGTGACCTGGAACATCAAAGGGAACAATCCGTTTCTTGCGTAACTTCACCAAGGCCTCATAAATTGGGGCTTGGTTTTGATCTAACTCTTTCAAGACATACTCCTTTCCATATTTTTAGGACCTTATGAAAACTAAGGAACTAAAGGTTGACTCATGAAAAAAGAGCAGGTTTTCACCTGCTCTGCAATCTTCTGACGTTTTTATGTTTGTTTCTGTTGAGTATGTCTGTTCCCGATGTTTCCTAACTCTCTAGTAGCAAATATTACGTACTTTATTGATCGTTTCACAAGATGACGTGTGCTTTCACCACACTAAAAATTTATGAATTAGGACAAACGTCCTAACATCAACTTATAAAAGTAGGCTTTTAACCCTATCAATAATGTGGTTTTTCAACCACGCTTCGGCATTCAACCCTGCCTGTCCGTAGGCATTTTTTACTCGGGTTTATATTTGCTAGAAAACATCATCTCATTTTCTAAGCTTTATTACTATATCATACTTCCAACACTCTGTAAAGTACTTTTTTGAAAAAATATCTATTTTTGTTCGGAAAAATAATATTTTATATAGATTTGTATAGGTTGTATAATGTGAAAGCGGATATAAAAAGAACTAGTCCACTAGTTCTTTTTAATGTATCTTAACGAATCTTGTGCTTATTTAATAGTAACAAAAAAACGATAACCATTTAATTGTATAAATTTCACCAAAACGAATAAAGCAGTTCGTTTATTAGCATTGGTAAAAACATGCTTTTTTCAAGCAATACAAGTAGCTCATTGAGAATAAGCGAGCCACTCATTAATCATACTAGCGATTTCTTTGGGTGCTTCAGTATAAACTTCATGGCTAACGTTTTCTAGAAAAATAGTATCAAAATAATCTGGCAATTCTTTTAAGGCTTCCTCTCTCCATGTAGCTTCATTAGAATAGCAAGGACTGATAAACAAGGTATCTCCCACTTCTCTTTTAAAAGCTTGTATTTTCCTCCGTAGGCTGAGTATCGCTTCTATATTTTCATAATTTATAGATAACTCATATCTATTATAGTCAGAATTCCAGTGATAGGACTGTCTTACGGCTTTCTCCATATTTTCTGTCCAATGCTTTGCTTCGGATTTTTCTTTAGAAATAAGAAGATTTAAGTCCGAAACGACTTGAGATTCAATATAGTTTTTAGTTTCCTCTAACTCTGTATCTAAAGGTAAAATCTTATCTAAATCTAGATAGCCACCATCCAAAAGAATCAGTTTTGTCACTTCATAAAATTCCGATGCAAGATAACGCGCCAAATCTCCTCCAAGAGAATGACCTATCAGACATATAGATTCTTCCTCTACAATCTCATTTTGAAACCATGATTTCAATTCTGTTTCATCTCGAAGATGCTTTTCATATGGATTTAGAAAATAAATCTGCGAATTTAGTTCTTGAAAAAAATCCTTGCTATGATAGACATTGCTTCCCAAACCGCCAATAAAATATTTTTTCATTCTCTACTTAATACTATGCTTATTCATCTTTTGTTCAAAGATAGTCGTGATAATCTGACGTAATTCTTCACGTTCTTTTTCTGGGATTTCACCACTTGTTTGAGCTGCAGCGTATAGTTCAGGGTGTTCAATTGAAATGCGTTTTACAGTACGTGTCGTAGCATGTTTTCTGACGAAAAATGGGATTCGCTTAATCAAGTCTTGTGGGACAAGTGCAAGAATTTTTTTAGCAGTTTCCTTGTCACTAATTTTAGACGTCGTAAGCCCCTTCTTAATCATTTCCTGTTCTTTTTCTGTAAAATCTTTTAATTCCATTCGATTAGTCCTCCTATTTTCTCTATGTTAAATTATATACCAATTGTAGCAAGACGACAAATAGTCTGTTTGTAAAAAGCTCTCTATACTACAATTTTCCTGTCACTATTAATTGCTCTTTAATGAAAATCACAAATCCTTTTGGAGAGATCACAAGCTGATTTTCCAATTCTTGGCAATTGTTTGCTAGTGATACTGCTTCTTTCTCTAAAAGATAATCTTCTGTTGATTGGTTGAATATTGCTTTGAGGATTTGGCCATCGTATTTCCATTCCAAAGCTACTACATCTGGTTTGATTTCTTGGAGGCTATACTTGCCATGCTGAATGGTTGCTGATGCATGTTTGCGAATCTTAATCAGTCTCTTCATAAAGTTCAGCATGTCATTATCACTTGATACTCGTTCCCAAGGCATACAACGACGACAATCTGGGTCTGGACCGCCAGTCAAGGAAAGCTCGGTTCCGTAATAAATGCAGGGTGTTCCTTTTTGTAAAAAGAGAAAGGCTAGAGCTGATTTGACCAGTTGAACATCCTCATTGGCCGTCCACAAGATTCGTTCTGTATCATGCGAATCCAAGAGATTAAACATAACTTCTGAAATCTGCTTCTTGTAATACATAGACTGGCCATTGATTTCATCGATGAATTGGTCTGTCTTCTTAACACCTCGTAAGAAATAGTCCTTGATACTATCAGATAAAGGATAATTCATGACTGCATGGAACTCATCGCCATTTAGCCAAGGCTGAGACGTATGCCAGACTTCCCCTAGGATATAAAGATCAGGCTTTTTAGCTAAAACTGCCTTGCGAAAATCCCTCCAGAACTGATGGTCAATCTCATTAGCCACATCCAAACGCCAAGCATCAATATCAAACTCTTCAATCCAATAAGTCGCAACCTTTAAAAGATACTCCTTGACCTCTGGATTGGCTGTATTTAGCTTAGGCATATAGTCCTCGAAACCAAAAGCATGATAGGGTAAGTCTCTCTTATTAGCAAGCTTATCAGTCGTCACTGGGAATTGTTGGATATGGAACCAATCTTTATAAGCAGATCGCTCACCATGTTCGACAACATCTTGCCATTGAGGCGATTGCGAACCAATATGGTTAAATACCGCATCTAGCATGATTTTCATGCCACGCTGATGAGCTTGCTCCACCAGCTCCCGAAAGGTCTCCTTGTCTCCAAAATGACGGTCAATTTCTAAGTAATCTGTCGTATTGTACTTGTGATTGCTCGTAGATTCAAAGATAGGACAAAGATAAAGCCCAGTAATGCCCAAGTCTTGCAAGTAATCTAGATGGTCAATAATCCCCTGTAAATCACCACCAAAGAAATCATCACTTCGAGGTGTGATAGATGAATCCCAGTCTAAAGTCCCTTCTGGATTTAATAGAGCATTTCCATTGGCAAATCTCTCAGGAAATATCTGATACCATACCGTATTTGAAACCCAATCAGGAACCTGGCAGGCATCAATCTCATGAAGATAAGGCAACTTAAATCCGTTTCCAATGGCATGAAGATTTTCTAGAGAATTTTCCACACAACCTTTATCGCCATACAAAATACTTTGACCTTCTATATCCTGGAGTTCAAAGAGATACTGGATACGTGCAAAGTCAACGGACACTTCAACCTGCCAATAATCAAAGATGGCATCAGAAGTTATCTTGGCCATTTTCTTTGTATCTTGATAAAACTCCTCCATAAAAATAAAAGGATCACCATAATGCAAGTTGATGCTTTCAATATCCCCTTTCTTAGTTCGAATCCGAATATGAAGTTTCTTATCCTTATAAAGATAGGCATACTCCGACTCAGGTCTATGGTAAATAGCTGTTAATTCCACTGTATTTGTCTCCTGATTTACTTGGTTGCATTTACGACGCAAACGTTTTCATAATTGTGATTCTAGTATACTACTTTCGTATTTTATTTTCAAGGCTTGTCCGTAGATTCTAGTGGTTTGGTTCTATAAATAAAAAAGCAGCCAGTCTTACAACTTGCTACTTTCCAAATGATGATTTACAAATATCTTTCCAGCCACTCAATTTTTTTAAAATCCTTATTGTTATTGTGCTCATTTCGATAGGAATCTTGGGAAGAAGCCTTGTAAATACTTAAAAACTGTTCCAAACTTGGAACGCGAAAAGTGATGTTTTCGAGATGAATCAGCTCTATATCCGATTCCGAAACTCCTGCAAAATCAGGTAAAGAATCGATACTTCCGAACTCAACACTCAGACCATCTTTTTTGAATTCATGCTCATGAATATCTATTAAGGCGTAGCCTAAGTGTTTCATCACTTTCATTATCTTGTCCCACTCATAAATTCTGAGATGATCGGGTGCTTCCCAACCTCTAGGGTCACCAGGCACATGAATGTCAATGTCAGACGGCCCCCATTCTTCATTTGATCGGTATTCAAACCCCAAAGACCCCATGAGCGTCGGAGTGATTCCGACTTGGTTTAAATGAGAACAAATTGTTCGAAATTCATCAAATAGAGAATTCATTCCTCCTCCAATCGTTGATATAGAACTTAATTTCGTTGTGAATAATAAACTAATTTTTACCTTCTACTCTTTCGGTTTTGAAAATACTTCAACTCGCTGAGCTAGAACTTTTATTTCTACAGGTAGGTTATCCGATTTATCGCCATCAACGTCTGACTCCAACTCACTATCTGAAGAGATTTTAATATTACGCGCTCTGATATACTCAATATTATCATTGCCGACAACATCTCCTTTTAGTAAATCAGGAATGACGGATAATTTAGAGAATATAGAAGCATCTTTTAGAATCAAAATGTTGGCATAGCCGTCTTTGTTTTCTTCAAAGATTTTCTTATCAGCGAAGTAATTTGTCAAGAGAACCAAAACATGACTAGCTTCACCAACATAATTTCCATTTTCTGTCTCAACCTTAATGTTAAATACCTGATCCGTCATGACAGACTTCATGGTATTTACAGCATAGGCTAAAATACCGAATTTTGTCTTATCCTCGATTTCAACATTGTGAATCGCTTCAGGTAGAGAACCGATACTAAAAATATAACCAAAATAATTGTCATTCGCTTTTCCGATATCAATCTTATTGGTTAAATCAAAATCCAGTTCATCAATTGCGCCATCGATGTCTTGATTGATTTCCAAAAGTTTCGTAATGAGATTACCAGTACCACCAGGGATAATCCCTAACTTAGGAATGTAGTCTCTCTCAGCAATACCCGAAATGACTTCATTGACAGTCCCATCTCCACCAAAAACAACCACTGCATCGTACTGCTCACGAGAAGCTTCTTCAGCAAAATGTGTTGCATCCAGCGCTTTTTCTGTAATTTTGGTTTCCACTTGCTCAAAATATTCTTTTGCTTTATTCTCCAGCTTTTCTTTATAATCCAGAGCCTTCTCCCCACCAGAGGTAGGGTTGATAATTAACATTGCTTTTTTCATTGATTTTCTCCTTAATATTCATTAGAAATGTTTATATTTCATCGTATGCATGTAAATGTACTACCATTATACAATGAAAATACGGAAAAGAGAAATATGAAGTACCGGAGATTGAAACTCTTTTATTTTACATCAACCTTATTATCCCATCGCCTGAGTACATCCTTTAAGGGTTCATCCAAGTAAGAGTAGGCTTTTTCCTTTATCCAATCAGGAATACCATAAGCTGCCTCTGCTATGCTGCCAGTGATTGCTGCGAGTGTATCACTGTCGCCACCAAGTGAGATGGCATTTCTTATCGCATCTTCGAAATCTGTACTCTCAAGAAAGGCGATAATGGCTTGAGGGACAGTTTCCTGACATGTTTCGTTAAAACGATAGTTAGGACGGATTTCATCTAAAGTTTGAGATAGATTGTAGCCGTATGCCTTCTCTATATAATCCTTAATCCGTCTTTTACACTCTGTAGGATTGTCGTTAATTGATTGCTCGTATTCTCTACAATAACCACCAAAGTAAAAACGACATAGAAAAATAGCATCAGCTGTAGCCATTGCACCTTTAATACCTTCTAGATGATTATGGGTTACCTCTGCAGAAAGACACGCAAGTCCTCTAGATGATGGCCACATACCAGTTCTCGCATAAAAACCACAGTCCATGACCCAAGCACATGGAGAAACACGCATAGCTGATCCATTCCCAAAGCTATTATAAGGATCACGGTTATCGCTATTTAGCCATGCATTAAACCGAGCACCGTAATCAGCATTCGGATACAGTCTGCCATATTTCTTCATCGCGTCAATGAAGTCGTCTTTTTGTCCCCCGTTCATAATCGCTTCTGCAACAGCACAGGTCATAACCGTATCATCTGTAAAAAAGCAGTCTTTACGAAATAAAGGAAAGTCCTTTGTTTTGATATTGTTCCATTCGTAAACAGAACCGACAACATCTCCAATAATTGCTCCTAGCATAAGATATCTCCTTGTGACATATCAGATTTATTACACATTCCCAATGGTTAACTCTTTAAAAATGGTACCACCAAATCAATCCACTCTTGAGGCAGGTAAGCTGACAAATAGCCGTGATTATAGGCCTTTGCTTCATACAAAATTGTATTTGAATGTAGCTGATGAAATAATTTCGCTGATTCTTTCACACAGTTCAATTCTTTTTCACCATAGATATACAGAACTTGAGCTTTGCTAGCAGAAATCATATCTTTCAGCTTGTAATGCCCCATATAGGTTTTGTAAATGGTCACCAATGTTTTAACAGGCGTCCTTGGCAGATCCTCCAAATAATAAGCTTTTATTTCATCTGGATAAGCCAGTTTAGGATAAATTTTGTTCATCATACCTAATTGGATTTTACAAGAGAATTTACTAAACATCAGTTTGCCAAATAGACGTACAAGAAAAATGCTGATTTTAGCCAACCTTGGTTGAGGAATACAGATACTTCCGTCTATAACAACTTTCTCAGATATGTCGCTCTCTAAGGACAAAAGTTCAATGGCAATTTGACCACCAAGTGAAACACCACCGATTGCAAACAATTTCCCACCACAGTTTGCTTTGATATAGTCTAGAATCTCCAAAGCAGAATCTTCAGTAGAAACATAATCAAGTTGATATTCCTCTCCGTGGCCATTCAAAGTGGGTAGAATAATACGGTATTCTTCTGACAAGATTCGTGCTTGACGAAGATAATTCCACCAAGAACTGCCACCACCATGTATCAGTAAAATAGGAGGTAAATTCTTATTACCAAATTCATGGAATTTCATGTTTAAACTCCTTACTGTAGGACTTTCACTAGCTAATTTTCCTTGTTCAATCAGCTCTTAAAAGCATTACCACACACTTGACATAAAACGAGTGAACACTATGTATGCCAAGTGATCATGTATGTATGTGGGAACATGTCTATAAACCTTTTGACGATAGCATAAGGTTATCGTTAAAAGGTATTACCCCGACAAACTGTGATTTGCTCATTTTATTAAATCAGCTATTTCTTTCTTCCCATACGCCTTTACATTCTGAATTACATCCTGTTTCCTTTTGATTGATTCAAGCAATGATATATCTAGTATATTTACGAATTCTTTAAACTGAAGCTGTCCGATGCTTCTTATCTCTTTAAGTTGCTCGGCATCTCTTATCTTTCTCTCTGCCTCACTTTTAGGGTATCCTTGCCCAAATGGCTCTGAGAAAAGAGCTTCTATTGTTTTTTCAAGATTTTCAGTACCTGACCATGTATAATTTTCACCTAATGGTAATGATATCGCATTTCCATTATTAATCTGAGCAAATAAATAGGCATCATTCGGTGTAGGTGCATATCCGCAAATGACATCAGGCATACTATTACAAGCAAGCATCATTCCTTGTCCGGAAGAACAGCCCGTAACAACGAAATCAACTGTCCTACTTGCCAACAAGATACCTATAAGAATAGAAATTTCTATATACGAGTATTTTTCATTTTCTTCCATCGTACAGCCAAAATTTATAACCTCAGATTTCTTTGGAGCATACTTTAATACAGCATCATAGATTATTTGATTTTTGGTCGCTTGCGAACTTGCTTGAATAACTCCGATTCTCATTCTTCCCCCCTTCAACTTCTAATTTAATTATTTCTTTTTCTTTGGTTTGGGTGCCGGTAATTCATTATATATTGAATTGAACAAGCCTTTATTTTCTACACTTCATTTATTCACTGGTTGCAACTTTTGACATCAAAACTACCGCCTCCACATGTCTTGACGGTTACTACCTATACTGTGAAACGAAATCAAAGCTGCTGAATATCCGTATTAAACTATTAAACGTAACTAATGCGAGTATTTACGGCTTCGTTAATATACAGTATTGTTACATCTATGCCAAGTTTCCGATAGTTAGTTCTTCTTTCTTTATTTAAATCTTTACAAATCCAACTAGCGAGAAGGGTTGTTTATCTCAAAACTCATTGAACCTTTGGTTCCTCGATTAGTATAATAATTTCCTTCTAGTTGATTTGGATTATCAATATCAAGAATTACCGTCCCATAATGTATAGGACTTTGCAATTCAGCCCTTGGGCTATTTAAATATGTATAAATTAATTTTTGTGTTCCATTATCATTGATAATTGATGCTGTAATGCTATGGCTCGAACTTTCACCCGTTTTAAACTTAACTTTAATAGTCGTAAATGACTGTTCAATAGTAAGTTCACAATTTCTTTCATTCTGATCATAGTCCGTCTTGAAACTACCTACATAATTCGCAAATAAAATTGGAACATTATGAATCTTAGATAGTAATGGCCACCGCCATGCTGTTTTTTCAAAAATAGCCATAATAATTGCTGTAACTGATATAGCTTCACCAATATACCCAATGGCTGAATATACCAATGCCAAAATATCAGATTTAAGATTCACTGCAATCTCTTGGCCACTTATTAACAATCTTAATAACAAGCAAATTGCAAAAACCCATATTGTAATATTCAAAAATTTTTTCTGCTGTTCATTCATAAGTTTTATTTATAATCCAAAAATTCAATCATTCTAACTAAAAAAGTTTTTGTATCCTGTAAATTCCATTTCTGCTCTGAACGAAAAAGGTAATACATTCCACTTACTTCAACCCAATTTAAATTCACTTGAGACACTATGTAATATAACGCTTGCTGTAACAACCCTGTGTAGCTATTACTATTGAAAAACATCTGTTCAGGTATATTCCAGACCAAACATTCTATCAAATATGAAGAAATGCGTTCGTTTGTCAATCCTAGCTCCTGCATCTCGTTCTTAATATGCTTCATAATCCTAACTAAATATTTATATTTATAGTGAGTAGATTTATTCTTAGAGATACCATTTTGTATATGAACTTTAGGATAATTAATTACTTCATAATTTCCGTTTGAGGTAAAAAATTTGATGCCTTCAACAAATTTTTCAGATGACCTGCTACCAATATATCTATAATTTCGATATTGAAAACATGGGACTACATCTGCATTTACGTGATATGAGTTAGAATTAATATTGATACACTTATTGCCAATAGAAACTGATTCTGCACCAAATTTTGAAATTAACGCTTTAATCACTTCGTTTTTAAATACATTAGCATTGGTGCTGCTACTAGAGTAATTATAGTCTAGGTCCGATAACCCATCTACATACTCACAATAAAATAAAGATTTCACCATGATACAGATATCAATGTCGCTATTTTTCTTTACATTCGTATTATTTGCATAAGAACCTTGGGCAAAAATTTCATATTCATACTTTGAAGAGAGCCCACTCCTTTCTATTGCATCTTTAATCATTCCAATAGTATTTTCAACCCGTGTTTCTTCAGTGGCAGATAACGGCTTAATCCATGATTGTAATGCTTCTTCAGAATATCTCATTATAAAACAACTCCATTTTAGTTTTTTGGTTAATTCATAAAAAGTAACCGATATTAAAAAAATCCTACATATAATTATACCACTAAACAAGAAAAAAGGCTGCAAACATAGTGAACTATACTATGCCTACAGCCTTATAAATCAACTTCTGTTCCTTCCAAAAATCTAACGGTTATCTGTCCATCCTCCGAAATCAAAATACTATCTAGTACCTGACACATCTCAAAGGAATCATATTCCCAACACTCCTTATTTATCAATTCAGCCAGTAACACACTGTAATGCTTTTCTAATAACTGGTTTTCTTCCAAGATCTTATTCCACTTTCCATGCAACAAATCCATATTCTCACTCAGTAGTTTAACTGCCATCATTACAGCTTTCTCTAGTGTTCCCTCATCGATATGGTTATTCTGACAACCAATCTGTCCCTTTACCTTATAACGGTTGTTACACTGCCAAACTTTACGTTTGCCACGACTGGTCGTCCAGTTCTTACGTCCAAAAGCTGAACCGCATTCTGCACAGAACACCTTGGTAGTAAAAGGGTTGTCCTCATTTTGCATGATGTAGAAGAAATTGAAAAAGAAAATAGACTTCAGACAGCTATTGATGTTGTCAGAGAACAGTTTGGCTTTTTAGCCATACAAAAAGGAACCGTCCTAACTGAAGGTTCCTAAAATATTGAACGCAGTAAACTTATTGGCGGTCATTCCGCTGGTGGATTGGAGGGATTAAAATGATTGACCGTTCATCCTTACCATTTCAGTCAGCAAGAGAGTACCAGGATACAAAGATGCAAAAATGGATGGGCTTTTTCCTATCTGAGCATACATCAGCACTCTCTGATGATACAAACAAAGTAACGTACATGTCAGATTTGTCAATGGAGAAGAAATTATTACTCCTCAGTCAAGTATACGCTGGGCAGCTACACACACGCATTCAAGTGATTGAAAAAAACAAGCGTGTTTCCCACACTGGAACAATACCAAGTCTGAATAAGGATTTCATTTTGATAAAAACTACAACAGGTCACATCAATTTGAAATTGAAAGACATTATTAGTATTGAACTTGTTGAGGAGGTGCTTTATGAATCAGCTTAAGTTTCAGCGTAACCAACTGCAAATGGACTACTACAGCGAGAGCTACCAAGATTTTGAATGTGACTTCTACCGCTATTCCAACATGAATATTCCATTGACCTTCCTAACTGATGATATCCTAAAAACAATGGCGACTTCACGTAAGAATTACTTTGTCCTCAATAAGGAAAAGTCCAGAGATAACCGCGATCACTTCTTCATTTTTGAGGTAAGTACCATAGATGAAAATCCGCTAATCTACCGCTATTCTTATAAGAAAACAACTACATACTTAACACAAAAATAGGAGCTGTTTAATTGACTGTTCCTGTTTTTTTATTACAAATATTCTCGAGCAATTATCGTCACAACAGAATATAATTCATAGTTTACGTTTAAGTACTATTTTGTTACTAACTAGCTAACAAAAAGAGTGAGGAAATCAAACGTTTCCACCACTCTTTTGTATTCTATTATAGATAAATCTATAGATAAATCGATGTTCTTTCACTATCTATTTTCTCTGTAATTTCAAATGATTTATCTTTCAGATTAGCTCTTAATTCTGCCACTGTATTGGCATCGGTATTGGTCCAACTGATGTGGATAGTATTAGCGTCTTCCATGTCAACAGTAAACTCTCCATCAAATGCTGCGCTGGTATTACGGAATTTGAGCAGATTGAACAAGGACTGCACAACTGGGCGTTGAACTTCTCGCTCAATTTCTTCCAAATCATAATAGTGACGGTTGATGTTGCGGCCTTCTTTGGTTGATTCGAGCAATTCGATATCATTTTCTCCTGCCAACAAGCCAACGTAGTAAATCTGCGGAATACCTGGTGCAAAACATTGAAGCACACGTGCCAAGAGATAGGCTTGGTCATCATTTCCTAAAACTGAATAGTAGGTACAATTTATCTTATAAATATCCAAATTGTTGTAGGCCTCTGAGCTGTAAATCGTTTTGACATTTGCTCCTTGGGCATAGAGGGCTTCTCTTGTCGCCTCTGTTTCCTCATCTGTCAGCAAGTCCTTGACATCGACCACTCCGTGTACAAGGTTGTAAATTGCTTGTGAGGGCAGATTTCCATCCAGTGAACAAGACGGTTGACATTACCTGAATATAGAGCATGAAGAACCAGCATCGGAAGGGCAAAGTCATAGACATAGTAGTCTTGCTCAGCGATTTTTTGCTGAATGGTGTAATGTTCATGAATTTCTGGAAGAATTTCCTCTCCTTTTGGTGCCAATAGCTGACGCGGAAAATGAAGCATTTTCCAAATATCTGGCTCAACAAAGAAACAGTTGGTGCCGATTTTCTTACTGGCGTAGGCAAAGGCGTCCAAGCGAATAATGGAAGCTCCGTGGTCCGCCAGCTGTTCCAGATTTTGCTGAATAAAGCGACGAGTTGTTTCTGTTGTCACATCGAGGTCTATCTGTTGCTCATCAAAGGTACACCAAACTTTTTCCTCACTACAATCAGCAAACTTGGCAATGCAATAGAGAGCACGTGGCTTCCGTTTGTAAATCAGGTCTACATCTTCCTGAGTCAGCTCACCGTTTGGCCAAAAGTTTTTGTAGCGGATAAACAAATCCGCATAGGCAGACTCATCTTTCTTTTCTAGGAAATCAAGGAAATAAGGCGACTTGGCTGAGATATGGTTAATCATGAAATCAAACATGAGGTAGTAGTCTTGACTGAGTGCCTCAATATCGATCCAAAAGCCTCATCAACCTTGGTATAGTCCATGGGTGCAAACCCGCGGTCGCCTGACGATGGAAAGAAGGGAAGAATGTGGACACCACCGACCACATCTTTCAAAGGGCCTTCTAAGACCTACTTTAAGTCTTTCATATTTTTTCCAAAACTGTCTGAATAGGTAATTAACATTGCTTGATTTTTTACTTTCATAACTTGCTCTATTTACCTTCCTCAAAGCGTTTATAGACTGCTATAAATTCCTCAGCAATCGTTCGAAAACCTTCTGCACTCATTAACTGATCCTCAGCGTGCAGCAGAAGTAGACCTGTTTGGCTTAATTCCCCATTCATTTCTTTTGTCAAAAGTGAGTGGTGAGCATTGTGTCCCTGTACAAATGCTTCTTCGCCTTGTTTAATTCTATCTTTAGCCTGCTCGAATTCACCCTGCTTAGCCAATTGAATAGCATCGATGTACATAGATTTTGCTGTTCCTACATAGGTGATAATTTGAAAACACACTTCGAGTACTTTTTCGTCCATTTTAATACCTCTCTTACCAATCTTCGTCTTCTAAATCGCTTGTTTCTTGTATTTCAGCTTGTAAAGCTTGTTTATCCATCTGTTTAATAAACGGATAATAAACAAAGAAAGACATAACCAAAATAAGTGTTTGCAACAAGGCTGTTTTCCAACCACCGATGATAAATCCTGAAATAATTGGAGGACAAGTCCACGGAACTTGAACGGCACCATACATAGGTGTCAGTCCAAAATAAATCGCTGAATACTGGATGATACAAGATAAAATAGGCGTTAATATAAAGGGAGTTGCTAAAACTGGATTCATTACAATCGGCAAACCAAAGAGCACCGGCTCATTGATATTAAAGATGGCTGGAACCATTTCAAGACGTCCAAGAAATTTTAGTTGTTTTGATTTTGCAAATGCAAGCATGTAAACTACCAAACCAATCGTAATCCCGGCACCTGTAACATTGATAAATTGATCCAAAAATTGAACCGTCACAATATGACCACCATTGGCTAGATTTAATTCAAGGCCCTTATCTAAAATGGCTTGGTTTTCCAAAGCATTCGCCTGTAGCAAGCCACTCATGATGCCACCAACTACAGTTGAGCCGTGCACCCCAAACATCCATAAGAATGGTATAAGGAAACACATAAGCACCGCACCAAACAATGAGTCAGTCAAGCCTTGCATTGGTGTTTGAATAAGATTATAAATCACTTCAATCGTTGTGACCTTAAACAATTGTTCAACAAGTCCGACAAAGATCGTTGCCGCTGTGATGATAACAGTAGCAGGAATCAAGGCTGAAAATGCGTTGGCTACACCAGTTGGTACGCCATCTGGCATTTTGATTTTGATATTTTTCTTCAAAAACCAAGAATAGCTTGCTCCTACAATCAAACCAACGATAATGGCACCAATCATCCCTTTCCCGGAAGTCCAATCCTTCAGAATAATGTTACCAACTACATCCCCATTTTTAGAAATTAAACTGGAGGGCTGGATTAGCAAGAAAACTGCTAGGGCAATGACACCTGCCCCAAGCGGCTCCTGTTTTTCTAGCTTAGCATAGGTATACGCAATCCCAATGACTGTTACAATCGCACTGATATTAAAGGTTGCACCAATTGCTTGATTGAGAACAGGGGTAATACCACTAGTTTCTAACATCGTTGCTAGAGCTGGAATTGGAAGATTGGCCAAGATAAGAAAGATGGAGCCAACAATCAACAATGGCATAGAGAAAACAATACCATCTTTTATCGCTGTTACACCTTTGGTATTGACAAAGGCCATCATCCTATCAACAAACTTTTTAATCAGTTTATCCTTCATCATCTTCTCCTTATTTTTTCATCATGTAAGCTTGTTTAAGAACTGCCATACCGTTTGCAGTTCCATAATCAGCCATTGCAATCACTTCTACAGGAACATTGTGAGAAGCACAAATTTCTTTTGCTTTTTCAAGTTGGAAACCAACCTGTGGGCCTAATAGAGCCACATCAATATCTCCAACTCTTTGTTCCAATTCACTGATGGAATAAGCTGCAATTGTTGCATCTTTCCCTTTTTTCTGAGCCGCTTCTTTCATACGCTCAACCAAAATACTTGTTGACATACCTGCTGCACAAAATAATCCAATATTCATTTTAATTACTCCTTATAATTCGTTTCCATTTGATGTAATCACTTTTTGATACCATGTAAAGGAATCTTTCTTCATTCGTTGCAAAGTTCCTTCGCCATTATTATTCTTATCGACATAGATAAAGCCATAACGCTTCTCCATTTCACCTGTACCAGCACTAACAATATCGATACAGCCCCAAGGGGTATAACCAATGACATTTACGCCATCTTCTTCAATCGCTAACATCATTTGTTCAATGTGTTGTTTGAGGTAATCAATGCGGTAAGAATCATGGATTCCATCAGGCTCTACCTTATCATAAGCACCGAATCCATTTTCAACTATAAAAAGCGGACAGTGATAGCGATCGTATAAAAGATTTAAGCTATAGCGTAATCCCTCAGGGTCAATCTGCCAACCCCAATCGCTTGATTCAATATAGGGATTTTTCTTAGTATAAACATCTTTGAAAAGTTCTTCTGTTTCCTCAGATGCTGTAGCAGTCACTGTATCACTCATATAGTAACTCAAGCCAATATAATCTACACAACCTTCTTTTAGAGTTTCTAGATCTTCTGGTAAAATATCCAGTTTGATATTATTTTTTCGACAAAAGGCCTCGATATAGTAAGGACGCTCTCCAAAAACATGAAGATCTCCATAGTGAAATAAACGATGCTCCATTGCCTTCTGGCTAGCAAGTATATCTTTTGTATCACATGTATTCGGGTAAAATGGTACCATTGCCAGCATACAACCAATTTTGAAATTTTTATTGATTTTCTGACCCAATTGTACAACTTTTGCAGAAGCCACTGACTGATAATGGATAACCTGCTGTAGTACCTCAACTGGATTTTCATCTTCTTGATAAATGACACCAGAATTAGTCCATGAGCACCAAGGAACATTAATTGCACCTTGATTATTGATCTCGTTAAAGGTCATCCAATACTTAACTTTGTCCTTATATCGTTCCATGACGACTTCCGCAAAACGAACAAAGAAATCAATCAACTTGCGATTACGCCAAGCACCATACTTAGTAACTAGATGATAGGGCATTTCAAAGTGACTGAGTGTGATGACCGGTTCAATTTGATGAGCTAGCAGCTGATCAAATAAATCATCATAAAATTTCAACCCTTCTTCGTTAGGTTCTTCTTCATCTCCATTTGGGAAGATACGAGTCCAGGCAATCGAAGTTCGAAAACACTTAAATCCCATCTCAGCGAATAATTGTATATCGTCCTTATAGGTTCTGTAAAAATCTATTGCATCATGATTCGGATAATATTCGTCAGGTAAGACGCCATCAGTAATCTGTCGAGAGTGGCTAGCACTTCCAACCGTCATCACATCGGCTATCGAAATGCCTTTTCCACCTTTATCATACCCTCCTTCAATTTGGTGAGCAGCAACTGCCCCACCCCATAAAAAGCCTTCTGGTATTTTTGCCATTTTACCAATCCTTTCTGTATTTTGTACTAGCGCTATGAACAAGTCTATTTTATAACATACTGTACCTGCTGACAATAGATATTGAGATAGAAAATAAATGTACAGTCGAACAATATTTGTTACATAAAAAAAACAAGAGTTTTCACTCCTATTTTTTTAAATAAACTTGGTAACGTAAGGATTCTAAAAAATAGACAACTGGAATCTGAGTGGTCAAATTAGTGGAACGTAGCGAGGAATCTGCGTAGGCAACTGGCATAAAGTAGGATAAATTTATATCCGATAGCTGTGATAAAGTGGAAATATCTGTATTTGTCAGACTAACAATCTTAGCATTTCTTTCTTTGAATCCCTGTACCAGAGTTAGAACTTCTTCTGTCTCACCGCTGACACTTAGAGCAATAACCAAAACATCCTCCAAATTAGAATGATGCAATTTCAGAGAATAAAATGGGTTAGTAATAGCAAAGCTAAGAATACCGATTCCAGAAAAAAGATATGAGCCATATTCTGCCAAACTTAGACTAGTACCCACCCCTAAAAAGATAACTTGTTTGGCTTGAACGATCAAGTCTGCTATCTCTGATAGTTGTTTTTTTAAAGCTTCATCTTGGACACTAGTCTGTAAAAATTGTATTGCTGGAATATCAATAGGAAAGTAGTGACGATGTTTATTTTCCTTATCTTCCGACCTTGACAAGGCATATTTTAAATCATTGTAGCTATCAAATCCCATCTTTTTCGCAAAACGAATGATGGTTGTTGTCGATAGATTTATAGATGTCGATAGCTCTCTGATAGTCATCGTAGCAACTTTATCTCTATGTTGCAATATAAAATTATACACGCTTAATTCACTATTATTTAGCCCTTTTACTTTATGATAATCAAATAAATTCATAGACACCCTTATGCTTTTGTAGTATATAGTTGTTTCATTAACATTTCAATAATGAGAATAACAGGTACCTGCGTCGTAATATTAAACCCATTTAAAAATAATTGAGGAACATGATAGGTTATGGAGCAATCAGATAGCCTTGACAATGTTGATTCCAATGTATTTGTGATGGCAATAACTAGACAACCTTTTTCCTTTAATTTTTGTACAATTTTCAATGTTTGAGAAGTCTCACCAGATTCGGATAAGGCAATGACACAAGTTTTTTCCATACTGTTTTGTAGCACTGGTTGCCAAGGATCTTCAATACACATACTAAATTTGCCAATATTTGAAAAATAGCGCGCTCCATATCGACCTAAAGTTCCAGAGGAACCAATTCCGACAAAAACAATCTGTTCAACTTTCTTTAAGATTGCCACAGCCTCCATAATCAGCTGCAAAAAAGTATCTTGCTCAGTATAATCAATGAATAGCTTCAAAGAATGATTGTCTTGATTGTTTAAAATAATTTGCTCATTTTTTAAATATTCTTTATAAGCAATCTTAAAATGGCTATATCCATCAAATCCTAGATGCTTGCAAAATCGTTGTACGGTTCCAACTGATACATGTGCAAGTTGGGCCAATTCCTTGATTGTCATAGAGGATATATTTTCATTTTCTAAAATAGTTGTATAAATAGCATTTTCTAAGTCGTTAAAACTTGCTACAACCTCATAACTAAACATATAATTCCTTTTTCTATCTCTATTGATTTGCTTACAATGTAACAAAAAACTAATAACCAAAGTGTTCTACACTAAAATAATGGAGAGCATAATGGCTATAAAACCAAGTCAGCATTAAAATCTATTAGAAAACCAGACGAATCAGATTTGTCTAACGAGACATGGTTAAGAGAAAATACTTTAAAACAGTATTGCCTTATGTCCTAGATTATATCATATTTTTGAGCATACTTTGAGTATTGTTAGTTTATTGACTTAAAAGAAACATAACAAGAGCTTATCTCTATTAAATTGTCTCAATTTCAATCGCCCATTCTGGAGATATGTAAGGTGGGGACGTTTCTATTCCCACAAACTCCTTGTCAATGGAAACAAACACGTACCCACAGGGTAAATGGAAATAGAAACTGATAATTTCTAGCTATCACTTCTATTCATTCCAAAAATTTTCTCACTCTGATACTTCCCCACTCCAATACAAAAAGCATTGCAATCAAGGCTTTTCATTATCCCTTTCATTCAAAGGTTTCTAGGTTTTTACGAGCAGAGCAACACACTCCACGTGCGTTGTTTTCTTTATTTGTACACTTTTTTTCGTCATCGGTTACGGTATTAAAACACAATTTATCATTTTCTATTTTAGCATTCTTCCTTTTAGATTTGTAAGATTTTGCATCTTTAGTCGAAGAATCTCCCGTTTTAAAAATTATAGTCAACATTGCTGGATCAATTTCTCCATCAGAATTTATTCCGCCTACTATGATTTTTTCAACGATACTTTCAAAAATGTCCTTGTCAAACTCAGTCAAAGTCTTTTGTGAAGTTAAAATTTCTTTAAAATTCTCTAATCTACTTTTTATATCAACTTCTGATTTTAAAGTTACTTCTAAGTTTACTTTTTCTTCTAAAAGTTTTTCTTTCTCAATTTGTATTTGATTGAATTTATCTTCATATACAGAATCACTTATTTTTCCATCTAGATTCATTGAAACTAATTTTTCTTCTTTTTTGTACAACGAATTTAATTTACTAACTATCTTATTCAACTCTACTTTTAAGGTATCATCAGTAAGCTCTTCTTTTATAATTTCAAGAAAGTCTTCAGTTAGGTTATTATTTTCATAAAACAACTGTTGGTAGCTCTGTAAAAAAGCATTTTCTATTGCTTTTTCCTCTATGCCTTTACTATGAGTGCAATGCTTTTTACCTCTCTTTATAGATGTTGTACAGTGCCAAATAATCTTTTTGTACTCTGAACTAGAGTGCCAACTTCTTCTAGACAGAACAGTACCACAAAAACCACATTCCAATCTACTGCTAAAAGGGTACATTCTTGAATATCTTTCTCGTTTACCTTTTGTATTTGCTATGGTTTTTTTGTTTCCTGATCTCCGTAATCGAATTTCTTGCGCCTGTGTAAAAATTTCTGGACTAATTATTGCATCATGATTATTTTTAATGTAGTATTTATCTTCTTCACCGAAATTTATTAAACGTCTCTTACTAATGGGATCAACAGTGAAAGTTTTTCCCATTAGAATATCACCTTTATACTTCTCGTTTTTAATAATTCCTAAAACTGTTGTATCTTGCCAGTGATCAAGACCTCTCGGAGTTTTATAACCTAGTTCATCAAGTTCTCTAGCTATTGCCCTACCCCCAATACCATCAATGTATCGTTCAAAAATATAACGTACTATCTTGGCTTCTTTTTCATTTATTGATATCGACTTTGTATCTTGATTATAGTCATAACCAAGACAACCTTGAAAACCAATAAGTTCTCCACGTTGCATCTTCATTTTTAAACCCTTTTTAACATGGGCAGATGTATTTTCAACTTCCTGTTGAGCCACTGAACTTAATATCGTCAATAGTAACTCACCATCCATAGTTAAAGTATCAATATTTTCTTCTTCGAAAAATACACCAATTTGTTTATCTTTGAGCAAACGAACATATTTGAGAGTATCTAATGTATTTCTAGCAAAGCGAGCAATGGCTTTGGTAATGATATAGTCTATTTTTCCATCAAGGCAATCTGAAATCAATCTTTGAAAATCTTGTCTTTTTCCAACTTGAGTTCCTGAAATCCCTTCATCAGCATAAATGTCAACCAAAATCCAATCTGGGTGCTGTGATATATACTCTCTATAATGACGAACTTGAGAATCATAGCTATTTTTTTGATCATCACTATCGGAACTAACACGACAATATGCTGCTACTCTCCTCGATAAAGAACCACTATTATCATTTCTTCTAGTTACTAAAGGATTTGCTTTTATAATTTCAACGTTATTTGACATGGCTTAACCTCCTATTTCTCTGCATTTATTTTACCGCAACCAATAAAAAAGGTCAGCTAATTTGTGTATATTTTACGCAGTTTCTGCTTTATTTTTTCATATTCTTTTTCGCTAATAAGTTTTTTTAAGAATAATAGATTTAGCATCTCTAGCTCGACTATATAATTTTTTAAATTTGATTTCAAAAAATCACTTCCCTTTTATCTTTTATCAATCTCCTCCATGGCATGACTGATGAAGTCATCATAAGAATTTCACTTACTGCTCTTTTACGTTGGCAGCCTGAACGGTCAGAAGTATCATTGTATATCATTTGTATCATGGCATATAAAGTATCGCTCTATTTTATTGATGGTTTTAAATCGCTCTTATCATGGCGAGCCATTCAAATTTGCTCCACAAATGAGGAAAGTACCATTTTGGACTATTCAATTTTCAAAGAACAAATAAAAAATCCCCTCATTTTCACACTCTATGAAATTGAGGAGATTATTTTCTAAAGCGAATTTTATCAGGAAAATCTGTCAATCCCAATAGGTAGTCTGTACTAACATCGTAAAAGCTTGAGAGAGTTACCAATACATCTGCAGTTAACATATGTTCCCCCCGTTCAATTTTAGCATAAGCTGAGTTTGTAAACGAAAGTATTTTAGCTATTTGTTTTTGGGTCAAATCGTGATCTTCCCTCAAATCTCTCAAACGTCTGTACATCTAGCTTTCTCCTGAGAAAAGTATAATATATAAAACTAAGAAATCATTCAAAGTGTCCAAATTGGACATTTTGAACTAAAATTAATTTATTAAACACTTCTCATAAGCATATCTATTAACCATCTGAGAGCAAAGATTTTATCAAATATTTAATATTACTGACTTTCAAAAATTAGTATTATTTTAAAATAAAGTGAAACACAAAAGACATGTTTATCTGATATATTATAGTCTCAAAAATATTACAAAATTATAGGAAAATGTTCACAAATCAATCATACAAGCACTTCTCTGAAGCTGAACAATACTAAATTTTAGGTTTATTTAAACAAAGGAAAAAACTGCTTAGGCTGCTCGTCGTTAGGATAGAAACCGTTCTATTTTTACTTGTAAAACTAATCGAGATTCTGTAACACAGGTGAAACAAATCAATGGATAGAAGATCTACTGATAACAGTATTATGCAAATCCAATCTAGAATTTTCATTATCATTCTATAGAAGCTAGCTATTACTTGTAACTTAATAAGATTTAGTCTGACTTTCTGACAGAGTTCACAGAAGTGATGAAAGAAAAACCAAGGGGACATAGTATGAAAACTTTCGTCCACACTTATAAATTCCAACCTTTTGATTATGTGACTATTAGTTAGCATATTTCGGGAGTATAAAAATTTAAGCATTGAAAATTGCATACTATATTTTACTACTGATTATTCCAGAACTTTCCCTCCTGATAACATGTTACTCTAAGTTGCTCTCAGTGGGAATGATTAGTATTATCACTCATGGGAGTTTCACCCGCTATCTTTTTACGATGGCGGCCTGAACGGTCAGAAGTATCATTATCATTAATTGTGTCATGGCAGATAGGTTACCATACTATTTTTGAATAAATGATTCTCGCTCTTTTCCTAGCACATTACATTCTATTGCTCAACAAATAAAGTCCCACCTAAGATTATTCAATTATCAATGAACAAATCAGGAGGGACTGTTTTTTATTTTTCAGGTAATAAGGACAATCTGCCAGCCCTAATGTATACTTTATAGAGGGAAGAGAGCATTATTAAATAGTCAATAGATAGCTAGCGTTCGTTGAGCACCCTCAATCTTAGAGTATGAAATTGACTCCAGAACAAGTACTGTGCAATATACTCTTGCGTAAATCAAATCTCTGACGCGCCTATACACTCGTTCACTTCTAAGGAAATTATAGTTAAGATCTGAACGAGACTTGTATTTTATGCCAAATTGGCATAAAAATATTTAAAAACACACTTATAAATTAAATAAATATATTATTAACTATTGTTAATGATTAATAGTGTAAAACATAAAAACGAACAAGATTAATTTTCTAATAAGGTACATTCTTAATCCGTTCGTTTTCTATTTAATAGTTTTTACTATCTTAAATGCCGATTGTTGATTTATATATCATTTTAGGTACTGCTATCTTTTTCATATATAAAATATGTCGAAAATATTGATTCACCCTATTGATTTTTATCGTTGATCAAGGCCCATTGATTTTTGAGTTTTTCTTAAATCCTAATTGGTTTACTGAAAAAATCGTCTAAAGCTTAATTCTATTAATTTGCTGACTTTCACGCTCCTTTATTAATAAACTGAGTTTCAACCAATTCTTTATAGAGTTTATTCCTTGATAATAGTTCTTGATGAGTACCGAAGTCATGCACTTCTCCTTCTCTTATTAAATAAATTGAATCAGCGTTTTGAATAGTAGATAATCTATGAGCAATTATTAAAACAGTTTTCTTACTAGATAAATCTTTAATTACTTGTTGTATTTTTGACTCGTTTATACTATCTAAATTCGATGTACTCTCATCCAATAATATTATGTCATTCGGAGAAATTAAAGCCCTAGCTAACGATAACCTTTGTTGTTCACCACCACTCAAAGTGAGTCCAGACTCCCCTATTACCCTATCTAGTATTTCGTCCTCAGGAATATCCTGAAAAAGATTAACTAAATTAAGTGCATACAAGCAGTCAAATCTTGAAACATTCTTATTAGCTATTTGTAGATTCTCTAGTACTGTTCCAGAAAAGATTGAAGCATTTTGTTCCACAAAGGTTATCTTTGAACGAAGAACTTTAATTGGCAAATCATAAATATTATTTCCATACAATTCTATTGACCCATTATCTGAATCATAAAATCTTTCAATAAGTTCAAATATTGTTGTTTTTCCTGAACCAGATGGTCCAACTAATGCTGTCACTCCCGGACCATTAACTGAAATATTAATCTTGTTTAGAATATTTTTGTCAGAATTGCCATTATATTTAAAGGTTAAATTTTTAATTTGCAAAACTAGATTCGATTTTTTATCAAGAACATTTAAAGAATTTACATCATCTTCTATCGGAAGTTCCAATGCAAGTTTAATCCTAGAATAAGCTCCTAACCCTTCATTTATTGATGACAATACTCCTCCTAGCATTGCAGCTGGAGTCAGTACTAGCATTACATACATTATAAAGGCACTTAGATTTCCAATAGATATAATCCCTGTAGCAACTCTAATTGAACCAATTCCAATAATTATTATTAGCATTATTTGTAGTGCTATATTGGAAAAGCCACTTATAATCGATTTAAAAATAGCTACTTTTTTACCAATTTTTGTCGCATTAGTTACAACACTACTCATTCTTTCAATAAAAACAACTTCTGATAAAAATGCTCGAATAGTTCTAATCCCCCGCAAAGTTCGTTCTAACTCAGAGGATAACTCTCCAACTATTTCTTGTAAATCCTTTGCAATCGGTCTAGTTTTTTTTCCAAGCAATAAGCCACAAATTAAAAGAGAGAGTACGGCTAACAAAGATACACCAAATAATTGAATATCAAGATAAAACATCATAATTAATGCAAATATCATTGTAAATGTTTGTGATATTAATTCTACTATTCCTTGGCTCAAAATCCCCCTTAGCTGGGCTGTATCCGCACTCAAGATTGATGCCAAATCCCCAATCTTTTTAGTATCAAATACTTCAATCTTATATTTTATTGATCGATTTACAATTTGAATTCGTAAACTACTCACTAAATTTTCACTAATACTCTCCAATATATACTGCTTAATTGAGTTAAGGATTGCAGATAACAATACTATTATGGAGAAAAATATTACAGTTTGTCCTAAAATGTTATCGTTAATATTGTCAATAATTTTTGAAAGAAGTATTGGTTGAAAAATTGATAATGTTGACGAAATCAGTGCAATAATCAAAGCAATACTTATAGCTATTTTATAAGGTTTTAGTAATGTTAAAAATTCCCCGAACGTGACTTCTGAATGTTTTTGACTATTCATTTTTCAACCTCTTTTTGACTTTCAAATAAATTAATAGGAGTAAAATCAAATTCCACAATAACAATATGATATGACTATCAGATACTGCTGATATTTTAAAACTTTCAGAAATAGTTTCATAATAAATGAATGGTAATACTCCAGGAAATACACGCTCAATATAGGGTATAACTAATATTGGAAATAGTAGCAAAGTAGCTATCGCTGTCATCGAACTCTTAAAAAATAAAGTTAAATAATATGCAATGAAGAAACACAAAACGCTACTAAATAGATAAGAAAAAAACTGTATTACGTTAACTTCTTTAATACTTCCTTTAAAAATGAAGAAGATTGCGATAACTAAGAATGATAGAATTGCTTGTAATACACAATCTATCAATTCAACAATAATGATTTTTTGTGTACTGCTTTTTTTGTTTCCGGTTAATAAATAGACTATTTTAGATTCTGGATTCTCGACTTCTATAGATCCATTTATCAGTCCACCAATCATAAATAAATAAGATGTAATTGCCAAAATTTGATTAATTGATAACACAATATAACTTCCATTGATTTCAAATGTTATCAAACTAAGAATACATGTAAATAGAATAAGCAATAAATGACTTAAAATTTGTATTTTCACTGCATTCAAACTATATTTTTTATAAATAAGAGCATATACTATTTCATCCATATTTCTTGTCCTTCTGATTTTTATACCAACCTTTAATATACATCAAAATAGTTACTATTGATGCTTGAGATAATAATAATAATAAACCATACATTTCCGAAGGATTGTTATTTTCTACTCTTCCAAATACAAATGACTTTGCACCTATTAGGGGTAATAAATTTTCAAGTGTCGGAGAAACGACTTTCAATATGCCTGATAAAGTTATAATAAGAATACTTACAATAACAATGACAGAGGGAATAGGCTTTCTTGTTATTTTTACTAAAAACATTGAAAGCAATGTCAATGTTATGGCAAAGATAATGATTCTTAACGTCACTTCTAAAACAAGACCTAGGCTAAGATAATTTTGCAATGTTTCATCTAACATCACATAGAGCATTGCACTATTTATTAGGGATAGAGCAACTGTCAACGTACTGGCTACAATAATTCCAGAACAAATCTGACCTGTTAAAATCGTCTGCCATTTTGGTGTTAATAATTTAGTTAATGATTCCTGACCAAATTTGTACTCCGTAGATAGAATCAGTGCAAATAAGATTGGAAAAAATAGAATACTAGATTGATAAGGGGAAGACAATACAGCATCTCTTACTGTTTGAAACTCCGTTAATTGACTAGTCGTATCTTCAAGCATAAGAATCTCTGTATTACCATTTGCTATCGCATTAATGACTTGAATATTTTGAAAGGTAAAGAATATAGTGATTCCAATCACAATTGCTACACCCCTCCAAAAAAGTGGCAATGATAATATTTTGTATAGTTCACTACGAGTATTTTTCATAAATCATTACCCCCATCTAACTTGTAACAGACTTAAAATATGCTTCCTCAAAAGAGCCATATTCTTCAAGAACATCTTTACTGCTACCATCAATGACTACCTTACCATTAGATAATCCTACAATTTTATCAACCGTAAGTTCTAACTCATTCATATAGTGGCTTGTGATTAAAACTATTTTATCGTCTCTTACAAATTCTCTTAGAAACTCTCTAACCCATCTAATTCCATCTGGATCAAGTCCATTAATTGGTTCATCCAAAATAAGTATTTTAGGATTCGCTAAAATAGCCGTAGCCAGCCCCAGCCTTTGCTTCATTCCAAGTGAGTAGTCTTTTATCTTTTTATTGCCAACATCCTGAAGACCAACTATTTTTAAACATTCTAAACATCTCTGCTTATCTATACCACTAGTTAAAGCAATCCACCTCAAGTGATTATAGGCCGTCCTTGTTGGATTGGGTTGAAAACTATCTAGAAATGCTCCTACATATCTGAAGGGGTATTCCCCCAATTCTTCATAATTTTTTCCATCAAAAGTCGCTCTGCCTTCATCTGACGAAATCAAGCCAAGCAATATTTTTATTAAAGTTGATTTACCAGACCCATTTGGCCCAATTAATGCCGTTATTTCTCCCTTTTTTGCTGTAAACGAAACTTCTGAAAGAACACTCTTACTGCTAAAACCTTTGCTAATTTTCTCAATTTGTATCATTTATCTTTTCCACCTTTTACAAATATAATTTTTTGAAATTTAGATAAATCGATTTCTTCACCAATGGGTTTCCCATCAATTTCAACCCATGCATGGGCTATAAATGGTGATACCTGAAATCCCGAAATCCAATCAGGAGTTCGCCTAGCTATTATTCCCCACAGCATAACTGCTACGGATCTTTGTAGACAACCATTCCCTGCACATCTAACATTAATTGAATTTATATATGTGCGCCATTGTTCTACTTCCGCTGGAGTAGCACTTTGAGTCCTTTTACTTAATTTCTCAATAATTTTAGATAGTTTCTTAGGAGGTAATCTAATTAAAAAAAACGATACATTGGCACAAAAAAATGCTGTAATTTTATTTTTAAATGATAATTTCGTTCTCTTTTCCATTCTAACTGGCGAGCTCATTTAGCCACCTCCAAAATCTGTAATTTCTGAAGTTTCTCTAATATCTCTTTATAATCTTCCATAACTTGCGATAATTTAACGGAGTAACGGATAGAAATATTTTTACAAAATTCTTCAAATGAAACACCTTCAATTAACAGACCTAAAAAATTCGTAGTTAATTGATCAAGATGGTAATACTGTCCATCATTAGAATTTAAAACTATACTACCACCATCATCTGTCTTACTAATATTAAGATTTGACGATAACTTATATTTCATATATACCACCACTTTCACAATAACCTCTCAGCCAGTATTCAATGATTTGAATCCTCATAATGTTTTCTAACTGTTCTCCATCAGCACTAAATTTATTTAGCGATTGTAATAACTTTCTCTTGTCTACCAACCCTAACTTATAAATCAAACATTCTTCAGAAAAGATTTTTTGTAACATATTCTTACGATTATTGTATTCCGTAAAGGTTGATTTGGTATACTCCCCTTTATCTCTTCGCTTAAAGTATTCAAGTGACATAGATTCTGATCTTATCTCAGCCAACATAGGTTTAGTTACTTTTGCATTAAATCTTTCATCTATATTATATTGTAATGCTGACTCCACGATGTCATATGCTGTATACGGGCTAAGAAATCTAAATGACTTATCATTCGGCACCATTGCATTCAAATCTCTCTGTAAAAGACTATGAGCTTCAACTTCTTCAAGAATTCTATGAATAGATTTATCATCCGAATATGGTTCAATATTTTGTTCAGCATATGAACTTGCACAACTTGTAATTAGATCTCTTGCTGTTTGGGTTACAAAATTTGCAACTGATGGTTTTGGAACCCATTGAGAACTATACTTTATATCAAAATCAATCTGTTCGATTTCTCGACATTCTAAACATCTCAAATTATCAGATAAACTTTCATTATCAACCAATGACTTAAAAAATTTAAAAAGATTGAACTTATTTAATCTTGCAAATCCATATAAATTTTTTATGCGATTCGGGTAATTAGAATGATACAAGGACCAAGCCATAGTAGATAGGGGACCAAATAGCTCATCACCACCATGACCATTTATATGCATACCAATATCGTTTTTTAGCCCAATTTCTATAATTTTCCTAGCTAGACTTATATAGCGAAACGATTCTGACGGACCAAATGGGAGTGCTTTATATATATCTAAAGGATTTAAAGAGTTTAGAGTAATTGTGCTACTATACGGTAAAACCGTATGCTCTGCCGAAACCTCCTTACTTGCTCGTTCTGACCATATAGCATCACTATCAGCGCCATCCTCTGGAGATAGAAAAATTGTATTCAACTCTACTCCTAAATCCTTACAAAAATAGCAAAGAGAAGTAGAATCTAAGCCGCCTGATAAATCTGCACTTATTCTGATTTGTTTTCCCAAATTTTTCTGTAATACATCCTTTACATTTTGACGTAATTCTACTGCTACTTCAGAGATCCTTTTATTACCACCGTTACTTCTAAAAGGAAATACCTGACTAATCTGACCTTTTAAAACTACAAGCATTTTTCGACTATTTAGAAGTTTTATATTCTCCCATGGTGTTAACTCACTAAATGGATATATAGTCTCAAAGTTTACGATACGTAAGGCAAAATAAGTTTTATTAAATTTTTGCTTTGTAAGATTAGAAATTAATTCAGGATGGAATGAAACAAATAATTCATCATTTCTTTCTAGATAATATATTGGATTACAATTATTAAAGTCCCCACTGGCTATAAGGTGATTCTCTTTTGTAACTGCTATAAAAGATGTATGTTTTTTTAATTTACTGAGATTATTCTCAATCATTTCAAAGTTCAAATCTTCTCTTGCTAAAAAATTACTAATTTCCTCAGAATCATTGTGATGTTTAACTACCATTAATAAATTATCAGCAGTATATACATTAACTTTATTTAAATTAATCAGTTCGTCTACCAACATATCAGCAGTAATAACTTGATTTTTTTCTACAATAATATTAACTTTCATAACGATTTATGTTTTATACCAATGATATAAACAATAAGCGGAGTTGCTCACCCTCCGCTCATTATCTATATTTTTCGATTACAACCATGGCCAGTGAATAACAATCAACGCACGAAAGCCAAGTAAATCACGTTCACGTGCAGTGCCTGCACCATTTGTCAAAGTTCGATAGCTACCGATTTTTGTAATAGTTGGTTTTTGGTACATAACATTCTCCTTCCTATTATTCATATTACCCTATAGCAATTTCAATCGAGTAACAACTATGTTTACCTGCTAAATCCTGAGCAAATTGATTTAACTTACCACATATATTACTGATTTGGAGTTTTGAACTACTCTCAGAAAAACATGCTATAGAATAATTCCTAATCCCTAATAGTTACTATTAGGGTAGATGATAAGTTATCATCTACATTTCATATTCTACAAAACAAATATCAGAAAAATATCAGAATTTCTGATTTCTAGGTAATTTTTTTGATTCCAGATTATCGTATTGTCATATACTATAGTAGATTGAAGTTAGAATAGTACGCCGCAACTGCTAAAACATTTCTAGAAATGAATTTGACTTTCTTAATAGATTTGTTCATATCTTATTTTAATCTACTATAATTTCCATAAGAAGTATTTATTATTTAGATTATTATTATTCTATATCATTACTTGAGGGTAAACATGGTATAATTAGAATATATTTTAAAAGGAGAGACAATTATGAAATATAAAGTCCTAGTCATAGATGATGATATTGCCATTTTAAGACTTATTCAAAATGTTCTAGAGAATAAAAACTTTGTCGTCGATACGCGGACTGCTATTCCAGAAATTGATATCTGTCATTTTATCGGCTATGATTTAATTATTTTAGATATTATGATGCCCCACGATGGAATTGAAATCTGTAAGTATATCCGAGAATTTATTTCTGTTCCAATCATATTTTTAACAGCCAAAAATTTAGAAGAGGATATTGTATATGGTATACAGTCCGGTGCAGATGACTATATTACAAAACCATTTAGCATACCTGAACTAGTAGCTAGAGTACAGATGCATATCCGTCGAGAAGTGCGCAATAATCATTCTAGTGAGATTCTACAATTTGGACCTCTGGCAATTGATAAAACTAAAGAAGAACTTAGAATTTCGGATATACATATTCCAACTACAAAAAGAGAATTCCAATTAATTTTGTTGCTTTCCAGCAATCCGAATAGAATATTTTCAAATGACGAACTCTTTGATTATCTTTACCCTCATGATTCTGAAACACTGGGAAGGTCTATTACAGAGTATGTATACCAAATCAGGCAAAAATTAAAACCTTATGAAATTAATCCAATTAAAACAATCTGGGGAGGTGGTTATCAGTGGATAACGCTCTGACTTTTAACCAACTAATTAAACAAACATATTTTAAGATTTTAAGACAATTTCTTATTAGTCTTTTTCTATTTTATTTGCTACCATTGTTATTTACTGCTTTTACTAATATTACTGAAAAAAATGCAGGTGCATTTACTATCTATTTCAGCACGATTTCTTGGATTTATATTAGTCTAATTTTATTTTCTATTATTGCTAAAAATATTAGCAACCTTCTAGAAAAGATAAAGCAAGAAACAAATATTGTTTATAATCAAAGTCTATTGGTTGATATAAATGAACAAGCCCCAGCTAAATTAACTTTGATTGAACTGATTGAAACAAGACAAAAAATTCAGGAAATGCAGTCAACGATTAAAAAAATGATTCAATCTGAAAAACAGCAAAAAAAGGAATTGATGTTTCAAGTCTCAGCTGCAGCACATGATTTGAAGACACCTTTAACAATTATTCAAGGAAATGCTCAATTTTTACAATCTATGGATATTACTGGAAATATTGGTCAATGTTTAGGAGATATCGAAATTGCTAGCCAACAACTTAATAGATACTTTAATCAGCTAATTAATTACTCTAAAACATTCTATAATGATAGTTCTAATTGGGAGAGTTTCTCTTCGGATTACTTACTTGAATTATTTGAACAAGAAATTAAGTTAATTACTGATAAAAAGGCTAAAATCCAATTTTCCAATAATCTACCAATCACTATTAATTTAACACTTAATTTAAACCTATTCCTACGAGCAATCCTAAATATTATTAATAATGCAATTGACCATTCCAAAAGTAATTCTCCATTAATAAGAGTAGACTATAAGTTAATAGATAATAAATTTTATATTTCCATATGGAATAGCAATTCTTCATTTTCGGAGAATATACTCGAGAAATATGGGTTACTATACTTTCAAGACAAACAGGCAACAAATTCAGAGCAAGGAAGTCATTTCGGAATTGGATTAGCATTTGTTAATCGGGTAGCGAAAATTCATGGCGGAGAAGTAAATTTGAGTAATTTTGAGAACGGTGCTCTTGTCACTATTTGTATACCAGTCTAGTCTTTAGTTATCAAATATTTTATACCACTATGTCAATTATAGAGATTAGTCCATCAAAATATTCTCTTGAAATTTTGGATTAGGATTATTAGTAGTAATATTTAACATTTTTACAAATTCTTCCAATATTATAATCAGTCTTTCATACTCATAAAGATAATGACCTAGCTCCTCTTGTAATACTCTTATTTCTTCAGTCACTTGCTCTAGTGTAATTGATTCTGTTAAATTTAGTTTTGAAAAGTCATACCTTGCTAGTTTTCGACTATTTGGATCTTCACTCTTCAAATTGATAAGCACTTCCGCCATCTTGTTTAAGGTGGCGATTTTTTCATTTGTTTGAGTCAGTTTGATGTCTAGCTCTGCTATTTCTGCAACCAGTTCGTCTTTGATGTCCTGGTATTTTTTGTCTGTCTCTGTCAACTCAATCAAGAGATTAATCTCAGAAATCTTTTCTTGAAGTCGATCAACAGTCGGTCTTCTGTATGGTATTACTCGACTATCGTTGGTTAACTGTCTAATCAAGGTTCGCCCTTTAATATACTGATTCTTATCCGAATGTTCTTTGTTATAGACAAAATATGAGGTTGTCTCTCGGATATAGACTTTATATTTTTTCTGATTGTCTTCTTCAATAATATCTAGCTGATAATTAGGAATGAAAATAAGACCGCTCTGTTTGACACCGAAAGCCACCTTGATATAGACGCCCTCATCAACTAGCTTCTCAATTTGATGTTCTGCAAGTTCCACTTCAAATTCGTGAATGGCATCTCGTTTTTCCTTAAATGTCTCAAAGGCTTCCTCAATCTCTTCAGTGGATACTTTATCCTTATCTCGTTCTTCTTGGAAAGCATGGTACTGTTCCTGTAAATTCTCTAATCCTTCTGAAGCAATGACTTCCTTATTTTTAAAATAATCTTGAAAAAATTTGACATCATATAATTTCTTATCACTTATTTTTTGATGACCCAAACTTATCTTTTGATTATCTTCTTCCAGGATAAAAGTTACATTTTTTTGTTTTAAGTCAATGGTTAGATTCAATTCTTTTGCTTTTGTTATTAACTCTTCTAAAGAATTGACACGGTTCAACAAAAATTCTAAACGACTTTCAATCTCTTGCTTAGCAAAATGCGTTCTAAAAAATTCTTCATCATATAGATCTCGTTTGCTGAGTTGGCGTCCTCGAATTGGTTTTATCATCGTTCTATCTGTCATCAAAAAACGGCTATGCTTTTGACTAAAATCAATCTGAACATGCAACTGCCTTGCTTTCTCTAAAAAATCATCAAACGATTTAGATTGCTGCAGCAAAAAATAAAGACGTTGCTTTAATTCAAATTTATGACTAGACTGCCTATATTTTTGATAGTCACGGTAAGAAAAACTCTTCTCAATAATTTTCGCCCCAGCCACTTTAGAAATACGGTCTGAAATCATACGGAGGTTTCGTTCCAAGGCATAGTTCCATGTCAACTTTTTATCTGAATTGCGGTCAATAGCGTTGATTAGGATGTGATTATGAACATGATCTTTGTCTGTGTGAGTTGCTACGATGAACTTAAAACGACCTCCTGTCAATTCCATCATGGTCTCATAACCAATGCGGTTAATTTCTTCAGGTGTCAGATTATCTTCAGGAGAAAATGATTGAATGAGGTGATGAGCATGAATAGTTTGTTGGTGTTTTTCTTGTCGGTCGTTTCTGGATTCGTACAACTTGTCATTATTGGTGAAGTTGACATTGTACATCTCTACCATTTCTGCATGACTAGGGAAGTCCAAGTAATTGCTCATGCCAAAATCAGATACCAATTTCAAATCATCTGTTTTATCGGGATTGAGGATATACTTAATCAAACGCCTACGATATTTTTTTCCGTGCGTCGCAAAGTGTTTAGTAACTACCATGAAACTCCTTCAGTCTTTTCACCTCCACTTGAAATTCTTTGTCCACTTCCTTAATTAACTCTCCGACTCCTTTACTCAATTCTTGTAATTGGTCCTGAGAAATCAGATGGCTTTGATTAATCGCACGCGCAATTTGGTTGATGTTATTTCCAATCCGTCTCAATTCAAAAACTAACTGGTCATAAGTATCAGTGTTAATCGTGACAAATGACATATTGGGATTAAGCAAAACTTTTCTGGCATAGACTGAGAAATTTTGACAATTGCTCTTAGCAATCCGTTCATTCAATTGGTGTAATTCTGGATCAGTTAGAAATACTTTTTTGAGATTGGTACGATAGCGATAAACCATTACATCCTCCTAACCCATATATTTTTCACGGAACTCACGACTGAGTGGCTGCACTTGATTCACTTCTGCAATCAATTCTTGAACACAAGTCAATAAGATTGAGACGTGCTCTTGAGTCACTTGATGATTTTCTCTTGCGACAACCAGAACTTCATGCACATCTCGACTAATCTGTTCAAACTTTTGAGAGTTCCAAAGAGAGAACCAACTTTCAAAAATTCTATCCTGATAATTCTTTTTCAATAAATTCTGACGAAGAAATTCTGAGAAACTATCCACTTTTTGTTCCCTCATCATTTCTTTTATCTGTTTTTCTTCTTGTCTCGTAATTCTAAATTGCTTTCGGATTGACTTAATTTCTTGTCCCATTCTGATATCCCTTCAACATTCTACTTGTCTGACAGTGTAAGTCTACCTCACATTGTCAGTACGCTTCCTAAAGACCTCACTTGCTTCTTGTTCGGTCTTTGCGAGCTCAGATATTGTGTCCACAATATCCCAAAAATCATATCGCCAACCAACCAAAACCTCCTAGTTTTGACAGCCAACGATAAGATAACTTGGTGGCCTTCGCCCCCAAACCCCCAGTGAAAAATCTTAGCTGGATTTTTAAAGTTGAGAAAAGTATAGCAGAAGAAATTTGGGGAAGTTATCACAAAAATTGAAAATGGGAGTAAGAAAAAGAGAGCTGAACGCTCTCTCGATTTTAAAATATATCCTGTACTTCACTCATTTGTCGTCTTTCTTGAAGCATTCTGTTAATTAAATCATACGCTTCAACCTCCAAGTCTTGAAGAGATTCTAAAACTAAAACTTTTAAGAATTCTAATGTGACAACTCCCTTTAAAATTAAATCTTCTTTATCATCCATAATAAGAGATTGAAAATACCCCTTAATAAAATCATTTGTTACATTCCCTAATTCTGAAAGCGTATCAATGAGGCTATTCAAAACACTTACACGTGCTACTTCACTATAAGTTTCATTCAATTTATAAACTTCCTCGTAAAAGAATCTCAATCTTTGATATTTCAATGGATCAAGTCCGACAACTGACTCGTTCTTTAATTGGATATGCGTAATAAAATCGTCACCTTTGATATATGTATAACATTTCAAGTATGGTAACAAATTTACAGAATTAAAATACGGATTTAAAACTCCCTGATTTTCTGAATAGCCTACAATCGAATTTTTTGAATGATTACACCTATAACACGTTGAAACTAAGTTAATTGGTAAGATAGCAAATTGTGGAAAGATTGATTCTGGTAAAATATGATCTAAAGTATGTGTTGCATAACCCCATTCGGCATCACAAATTGGACAACATCTAGGTGTAAGTTTGTACAAGTCTCTCCTAAATGAACTTTCTGAAGAGTAAAACGTCTTGTATAGTTCTTTCATTTTTGATTTTTCAATTCCCAAAACTTCATCTGATTGCTCTAATTTAGAAATCAAAGATTGTAAATTTTCACCAGCCTCAAGATAGTCGCTTTCAATTTTATTGAAGTATGGTAAAAGACAATTGGATTCATGAAGCTTCCTAATAATACCAGATTTATTATTACCTTGATTTTGTTCCATGTATCCAACTATTTCATCAATTACATTTGCTATACAAAAGCTTGGTGAACTAATTTTCTTCATCACTAACCTCTTCAAATTTCTTTACTAGTAATGCTTCGCTTCCAAAGATAAAATCAATTTTATCTAGTTCAGTTTTATCTTCCTTAATTAAATCCACTATAAATTTGTAAAATCCAGTGTTCCTAAGATCTGTACCAAAAATCGCATTATTAATATAACTAATGCTTTCTCCAAAAGTTTTAATTGAAATTGACTCAATTCGATTTTGATTGTTATCAAAATTCCGTACTATCTTCCTAATATTGATGTGAGCCAGTTCTTGAAGCACAATAGCAGAATGGGTCGCTAATAAACAAACTCCATTGGCATCGCTTATAATTTCATCTATCGCCCGTATATAAGCTTTTAATAATGGTGGATGTAGAAATAGTTCGGGTTCATCAATAATCACAAAAGTTTTTTCTGAAACATAAATAATTAGATTTAATAAATTTAGAAGGATAATCTTTTGTCCTGAGCTTAATTTCTTCACATCTTCTAAACTGAAATTTTCCATATCAATAGCGTGTTCAATTTGTAAAAACCATGGATCAAAAGAAAATTTTTTTATAATATTTCCTAACTTTGTACGGTATCTTTTGCCTACTTCAGTGAACAATTTATGAATATCTTTTGCAATAATTTCGCTTAGATCTTCAGTATTCGAAAAATTTATTCCTATAAATTTATAAATATCTGAGTCTTCTTTTTTAAAACCCGAATCAAATGGACTATACGAAAAACAAACTAATGAATTAAATTGATTAAGATTCGACCTATCAGAATATAATTTTTCTTCAGCATTATCTAGTAAACTTCCATTTTTTTGATAATGATAAAAACTTATAATTTGTTTCAAAAAATTAGTTTTGCCACTACCATTATTTCCGATAATAGAATACATTGAAGTGGGGATTTTAGAATTAGGATCAACATTGAATTTAAAAATTTCCTCTTCATTAAGATTAATCAGATTAACTTCATATTTATCCTGATAACTTCCACCTAGAGTAACTCGATGGAACTGATCAATAACTTCATTATAATTATTATTTCTAAAAAAAGAATCTCTGATTACGTCCTTTTTATGTGCCCAACTGAATATCGTCTGAAAATTAGGGTTATTATATAATTCTTCTAATTTTTCATCATCAAATGCAAGGTCTCCTAATATTTTTAAATACTCTATTCTATCTTTTTCATCAAAAATATTATTGAGAAATCTATAATATTCTAAATTTCCTAAAGATATTATATTTTGAGAGTGTAAATTCTTTTTAATTTTGTCAAAAGATATCACATCACTTGAAGAGTATGGATAAACTGTGATGTTAATATTCCCTAAGTCGTTCTTTTCCCCCTCAAAACAAGCCACTACTTGATATGTTGTTTTAAATCCGTAATCGTCCCAATTATCTTTTGCAAAATAAAATCCATCACTCATATCTTGATCAGTATCTATTGGCCAATCTGTAGTATAGAAATTTACTTCTGCGAACCTTCTTCTCTTCATCAGTAATCCTCCATGCTAAATAAACTACTAAATAATTTACATTAGTCTTCAACAAATAGTTCATTCTCAAAAGCCTGACGGAAAGTCTCTTGCTTCTGAGTAATTATTCTTATTTTCCTTCTAGCCATGATTTACCTCCTTTCTAAAAGCCTACCTTACCATTATACAAATTTTAATGTGATTTTTTTCACATTAAGAACCTAATACAAAACCACCCTTTCGAGTGGCCTATGATAGGATACACTTTTTAACGATTATAGAAAAGGGGGTGCAATTTTTCCGATTTATACTAAGATACTTTAAAATCAAAAGCAAAATCCGTTATATTCATCGTTGAGAGTGTTTATAATAGATTCAAGTTTTACTAAAAAATACTGCTCCTCAGAAGTGAGGTAACTACCTGAAGATATCTTTTCAATCAGTTTATTTTTTTCTCCATTTAACAATTCAAAAGTAATGTCAGCACATGCATCAAAACCCTCATATTTAGGGCGATCTATACTTGTTTTTATTGCGTTAGAAATAATAGAATCTGTCATAACAACTCCAATCTTGGGGACACTACAGAAAGGCATTCCTTTTATAATGCCCTTCTGTAGTGTCTCGCTAGCCCTGCATAAACGCTACCGAAGCTCCCCACCGCTGCAACGAGACACATAAATTTAAAACCTGACGAAATTATTATAGCCATAAACTTGCCCTCCATATCATTCAATACATTGAATAGCCAATCACTCACTAAGTCTATGAGGATTTCTATTGCTACTTCTACACACAATAGAATAAAGGTAGTGGAGTCTGAAACATCGGTTAGCAGCAAATGATGGGGAGGGGAGTCGAACCCCTATTCCCCGATACCAGAAGGTTTTAAATTACTAAGAATATTCTAGCATGAAATTTTTGAAAAAACAATCAAAACTATCCAACTTACTATTCGTAATTTCAAAAACAAAATCATAAAAAAATGTATCAATTTCAGTACTCACACTTCTGTGTAAGTTGCTACGATGAAACGAAAACGTCCTCCTGTCAACTCCATCATAGTCTCATATCCAATGTGATTGATTTCTTCTGGTGTTAGATTATCATCAGGAGAAAATGATTGGATCAGATGGTGGGCAGGAATATTTTATTGGTGTTTTTCTTGTCGGTCATTTCTGTATTCGTACAACTTGTCGTTATTGGTAAAGTTGACATTGTACATTTCTACCATCTCTTCATAGCTAGGAAAATCTAAGTAATTGCTCATACCAAAATCAGATACTAATTTCAAATTGTCCGCTTTATCAGGATTGAGGATATACTTAATTAAACGCCTACGATATTTTTTTCCGTGTGTCGCAAAATGCTTAGTGACTACCATGAAACTCCTTCAATCTTTTCACTTCCACTTGAAATTCTTTCTCCACTTCCTTGACCAACTCTCCGACTCCTTTACTCAGTTTTTATAACTGTTCCTGGCAAATAGTGTCTATGAATTCTGTTGAAATGGTACTTGTTCCGTTTTTATAACAGCTAAGGGCTATTGCCTAAAATTTATACAATTCGAGCAAATCTGTTTTTGTCAGGCCATGTGTCTTTCGTATAATTTTATATTGTTACCAATTATAGTATGCTCCTTTTACTTGATAACACTATTATAACATTTAAAAATAAAAAAACATGTTCTAAATTAATAGAAAGTATAATTCTAAAATTAGAATTTTTCGTGATAATCCTATAAAATGCTACTTTTCTAATAAACTTGTACTTATTTCCTTCAAACTACACAATTCTCTAGTTGTTGTAAGTTTGTAATTGACTCAAAAGTATTCGATATAATTTCAAAACAGTATTTTAATTTATAGTTGGCCAATATCATCTAATTTTAACTAAAAAATCATTATACAAATCAAACAACTAAAAATGAATTTATGGTATACTAGTGATAATAAATAGTTATCGGTAGGAGAGATATATTTTGGATAGAAAAAGTTTTATTACAAAAATAAGTGACTCTTTTAATGATGGAGAATTATCATTATTTTTAGGTGCAGGAAGTAGTTTAGATGCTCATTTTCCAACTTGGAAAGAACTTCTAACCCCATGTGCCGAAAAATTAGGACTCGATATTAGTAGTATCACAGACTATTTTCAACTTGCTCAATATTTTATTAATGAGTATAGTGAGCGAGAATTATATTCACTAATAAATCATAAAATTAACAAATTTGATTATGAAAGCGAACTAATAAAAATAATTGTCCAAATTGGTTTCAAATCAATTTGGACAACTAATTTTGATAAAGTAATAGAGAAGAATTTTGAGTATCAAAAAATAAATATTAATAGTATTCATGATGAACAAGACTTAGGTTCTGTTAGTTTGAAAAATAGAGTAAATATATTCAAGCTTAACGGAGATATAGGTAGTATTTCAAAAATTGTTATTTCAAAATCTGATATTGAAAACTATTACCTTAATCATGAGTTATTTTTAAGTTTTTTTCAAAGAGAGTTAGTCACTAATACTTTTTTATTTATTGGTTATAGTTTTACTGATGATATCGTTCTAAAATCTATTCAAAAGCTACACAGTTACATAGGTAAGAATAATAAAGCATTCTATACAATTATGATAGATAAGCCTGGGGATAAAAATTTTCAACTTTTTATAGATGATTTAGGAAAAAGGTACAACATAAAAGTTTTGTTGGTCCAAACTCCCGAAGACATTAAAGAAATTTTGAGGGAAATAAAAGAAAAAACAATTAGTAAAAATATTTATATCTCAGGTAGTTTAGATGATGCACTAGAGGAGACTAGAGCCTATAACCTTTCGAAATCTTTAGTTGAAAAACTAATTGACGGAGGATACAATATAGTTACTGGATTTGGAAAGAACATTGGCTATTACATTTCCGGTTCCAGCATACAAAAACTTTACTCAATTAATGAGGCTAATATTGAAAAACGTTTAATTATGCGACCATTCGCTCACGATATGAGTTTAGATGAGGATACGTCTTATAGACGAAATCTGATATCGGATACAAAGTTTACCATTGTTATGTATGGTCAGGCAATCAATAGTAAAGGTGACATTGTCACTTCTAGGGGTGTTTGGGAAGAAATTAAAATTTCGAAAGAACAAGGAAATTATATCATTCCAATTGCTAGCACTGGATTTGCTGCAGCAGAGTTAGGGGAGAAAATAAAATCAAGTATAACTGAATACCCTTATTTAGAAAATTATATTGAGAAATTATGTTCGGAAAATAGTCCAGACAAACTAGCGGAATTAGTATTACATATTATTGAAGAAATATCCTTCAATTTTATTGATTAATACCAGTATAATTGATTCCATACAAGCTATTTCTTTTAAAGTTGGCTGAATATTAAATTTAACTTTATTAAAAATGAAGCTACTACTATAATATGAAATATTATCATTAATATTGTATTTTTCTAAACAATATAAAATCAATGTATACAGCATTGTGATTCTAATGCTAAAACAATTTTTATCAATATAATTATATTTATCAATAATAGCATTGATAAATTTATCTGTTGTTATATTTTCTAAAGTCAGTAGATTTTTTATTTCTACTGACTTTAATTGTTCGTATAGTAAACGTTTTAGTATATCAATTGATAAATCATAGGTTCCGCTAGAAATATCAAGTTTCATTTCTCCATATATATACTTAGAAATCCAATTGTATTTCTTAGGAATTTGGCTACTGGTTATCTCGCAAAGAATGGGAATGATTACTATTTCTTGATGTTTATCAATTTTGGTTTTAATTGCATCTAATTCTAACATTGCTCCTGTACTTTGAAATAATTGTGTTGAAATAAAAAGTAAAAATATCTTAGATTGTTCTACTCCCTCTTCAATATTGACATAGTCACCGTCATCTCCTAGATACAGTTTTTCATAATCGTACCACACTTCAATTCCTAAATTTTTTAAATGAAAATTTAGAGACTGAGCATAAACTAATCTATCTTTACCTGAAAAACAAAAAAATACCCTATCTTCCAAAATATATCTCTCCTACCGATAACTATTTATTATCGCTATACAAAGCACCCAAATAGGTTTATAATAGCATGATTATTGATAAAGGAGATTTTTATGGATTATAAACTTATTTCTACTTACTTAGATTATTGCAAAACTCATAAGCGTTTGAGTTCACACACAATTCGCGCTTATAAGAATGATCTTATGCAATTTTATAACTCAGACTATGATAATGTCGAATCCTATATAGAACACTTGACACAATCTAACATAAAAACGAATACATTAAGAAGAAAAATTGCTTGTATGAAGGTGTTTTATAACTATCTAAAATACCAGAACATGATTGAAGAGAACCCCTTCAATCAATTGCGTTTTCAATTTAGAACTGAAAAAATATTGCCTAAAACGATTCCGTATGACATTCTGAAAAGTATTTTTTTATATTTAGAGCAGAGAGTAGCTCTATCTAAAACTGATTATCAAAAACAACACGCTGAAAGAAATCTACTAATTATTTCACTTTTACTTTCAACAGGCATCAGAATTTCTGAACTTTGCCACATTCATCTCAAAGATATTAATCTTTCCAATAAGACACTCCATATTATAGGAAAGGGTAAGAAAGAACGTATCCTATTTTTAGGAGATCAAAAAACATTCAATTTATTAGAAACATATATAAATAAAACAAGAAATGAATCAAATGATTTCTTGTTTCCAGGGAAACATTCTCTTAAACCATTGTCAGAGCAAAGTGTACGTTTAGTTATAAAGAGAATCGTTGAACAAAATAGCTTATCTAAAACTATTACACCACATATGTTTAGACATAGCTTTGCGACAATGCTTCTAGATAATGATGTAGATATTCGATACATTCAACAAATTCTTGGACACAGTTCTATATCAATCACACAAATCTATACTCACGTATCTCATTCAAAACAAAAAGAAATACTTAGTTCTTTTAATCCTGTATCAGCGATTCGTTCTGAAATCGAATAAGAGAACTTTCCAAAGCCTACAGTTTAGTTCATCTAAAATTAATTTTTGTAGTTCGAATTTAGTTAATAGATTTTATGCTCAACAAAATCAAAAAACATATAAAACTTCACTTTGAATCAGCATTTATAATATATTCTGTATTTAAGAACTCCATAATTGTTTTTCTAAAATATATCTTTCAAATATCCTTAAATATAATAAAAAGAGATGGGCAAAATCTCAATTCCTGAAGAAAATGGAGTAAATCTTCCCACAAGAAAACGCATAATTTCTAGTTTTTCAACACCTGAGATTATGCGTTTTTTGGTTCTAAAAAATTTTCGCCCACCTTAATTAAACAACTAACAAAAGTTATAAGTAGACTATATTTTAAAATTTGTGTTCTAACAACTATTTCAATTAGTTAAATCTTTAAATCTTTCTTCTCCAGATTTAAGCATCTCTTTCTCTACCTGACTCCACTCCCCAAACAGTAACTCTTGAAGAATATCTGCTGCTGAAATTTTATCTTCTCTTGAATCATGTACACAACTTCTATCTCGTTGATAAATTTGAATTCTTTCAAAGATAGCTAGTTCTTCCAATTGTCGTGTATTATCAACTAGATGATTTACAATGAAATCATGATGTTCTTTTGGAGTTGCGCGTGCTTGATTTGGATTGATAGCGTACAGTTCTTCGTATCGAATAAGAGTGCTTAGATAGGATAGCTTAGGCTTTGTTGCAATTAAGGCTAATTGTACTTCATATCCCTTATTTTTCAAGAGTTGTGCTGTTTTCTTTGGAACATCAATTGTTCGTAAGGTTCCCTCTATCAAAAGATTGTATCCCAAATGACTCAATTCGGTTACTAAAGACTCTACCATTTTCCCTGCAAAATCTTTGGTGTATTCAACACTATCTTTGCCATATTCTTGCTGAAGCTCTAAATAGTGTGGATGCTGAGAACGAAAACTATCGCCATCTATGATAACAATATTTCCTTGAAATTCCTTCTGTTTAATACGATGAATTGTAGTCTTACCAGCACCACTTTGTCCTCCAAGTAAAATCGCTATAGGTTGCTTACTGGACTTTTTTCCTCTTGTCAGTGAGCGAAGGTTCCTTGCTAAAGCCTGTTTAAATTGACTATCAGTATAATCTTGGATTCCCATTAGGCTACCATCCGTTTTTCAGATATCTCTAACATACGTTCAATTCCATCCAAATAGCCGCTATACCTCTCTATTTCATCAAAATTTTCTACTAAATAGATATTCGTATGAATCAAGTCAGATAGATCATCACTCATTAAAATCCAAGGATTAGATTCATCATCAATGCTAATTCCCTGGCTATCTTGATAACGATAGAGTCGAGATAATAGATTAGCTCCTCTTTCTTTCACAATTTCAATTTTTAAAGTCAATTCATAATCTTCAACAGGATTCAGCATTTTATCTTCTCCTACAATATCGACATAAGATACATTAAACTTCTGACAAATGATGTCTATTAATTCGGTAGAGACTGAACTCGTTCCATTTTCATAACGACTCAGACTATTTCGTGAAATACCTACAATCCGTGCAAATTCGGGTTGTGTTAAGTCATGTGTTTTACGTAAGGATTTTATGTTCTTTCCAATCATGGCAAACTCCTTTATTTTTCTAAATCCATTATAGCATAAAAAAGCAGAACGCACCAAAATTGGTGCGTTGTTTGTTGTTTTTCTAGCCTAAACTTTACTTCTAAAAAAGCCACCTTAAAGAGTCATTCTTTTTCGGTGGCTTTTCAAAATACTATACAATAAAATACTCTTGTTTAATTTTTGTAAGCAGGTTGTTAGCAACCGAAGTTACACCAACATGCATCAGTTCAGGATCAGAATAATCTAGATTACGAGCATAGCCTTCTGCAACAGTCTGAGCAATACGCTCATCCAATTTATAATTAGAGGCTTTTAATAGTGCTTGAAATAATTCTGAACTATATAGTTTAATATTATTTTCCAACGATACTACTGCCATTTTTGTAACTCCTCTCCTGTCTTTGATTGATAAACTTTCTCTATTTTCATTATATCACAAAAAGATTGGTTGTGAATGGATAATTGTTTAAAAGAATAGGGTTTTCTAAACTCAGCAAGCATTTCTTCTTTTGTAATTTCATTCTGACGAAAACGAGCTAAAGCTTGGGTTGGATTGTCATCAGTCTGAACACCATAGATAAAATCAAAATGGTGTTGTAATTCATCTGGATTTTCCCGATTTTGAACGACAAATTCCGCAAAATCTAAATCTGACTCTGACTTTTTATGTTTTGCAAAATAGTGACAATGATAGTCAGGGTTCTTAAAAATTTCTATAAAATTTGAAATACGAAATTCTACTATAATTCCTACTTCTTCTTCTGAGTCAAAAATATTATTATTAGAGGTGCTTCGATTTAATACTTCAACTTGCTTGTTAATAAATTTTCTAGCTTGTTCAAAGTCAGGCGTAATATAGAAACCAGGTCCAAAATCTAGCTCACTCCCTAAATTAAATTGAACATCGATTCCTTTTTTTAAGGATTCTAAATGTCGTAACAATGTCGCATGAAACCACTGCGTCTGACCTAGTTGCTTTTCCTGCTTGGTAGTCAACTCCAAAATATTTACTTCCTTCTCTAGTCTATACTAAAAGTATAACACAAGACTTTATTCAAGTAAAAGAAAATTTTATAAAACGATTCACTTCCTTCCATCTTTCCTAAATCTCTCTAAATTCTTCTCCAATTGTTCCTTATGAAGTTGATTCTTAGCTTCCTTTAATGTATCCTCCAAAGTTTCTTCTCTATAAGTTGCTTCTGTTTTTAGTTGTTCGGTTTCTTGATTTGGAGTGAAAATGATATCTAGCAGTCGGTCTATTTTTTCAAGATCTTGGACAGACATATCAGATAGTCGATGAATTAGCTTCTTAAATACATCACTATTGTCTTGTTTTTTCTTAAAAAGTTTTGTAAACATCTATAACCTCTCAAAAAAAGCAGCCTATCAGGACTGCTTAGTGTAATTCTGAAATCGCATCATAAATGGACTGCAATTTCTTATTGTCTTTATTCTTTGTGTCAATCAACGTATGTAGCTCTTCAATTTTCTTTTGACTACTTTGAATATCACTATTGTTATCCGCAATAAGTCTTTTAAGATGTTGCTGATAACTTGTAGTGATATCTGTCTCTTTTCCTGTTCTAACCTCTGTAATTTTGGGTTTAGAACTAGAATTTGATTCCGTCACAGGTGCTTGTTTTCGCTTTTGAAAAGCTGCTTCATAATTTACATCATTACTTCCTTGATGATTTCCAAATAAGGCCGCAATTTTATCTGGATCTTCTTGATTTTCTGATTTGCTTTCTAATGGTTGATTAAAATTCCAATCTTTTGTCATTCACTCATTTCATCCTCTCTAAATTCAGAATCATCGAATTGTCTTTCTTTGCCAAATGCATGGTCAAGAGCTTCTTCAAAACTCATGTGACTAATGCTTTGACGCCTTTTGAACGTCGCAAACATCGCTGTCTCTAGTTGCTCTTTATAAGCAGCTAGTTTTTCTGACTCTCTTGCTACCTTACTTTCTTGCCTAGTGACCTTTTCTTCTAAGCGTTCAATAATGGTCATATACGATCCTCCTTCATTTTAATATTAGCTAAAACATCTTGATTTTGTTATCACAATTCTAAACATTGAGAGGTTTGTCTTACTGGTTGATTCCTCAATGTCTCTTTTGCATTCTCAAGCATAAATTGTAAATCTGATTTGTTTTCTCGAAGAATATCGTTCCAGTCTCGTTTTTCTTTCCCAGATTCATTATCAGGTAAATCCAGAAAAACAGGAAATCCTGATTGAGATAACTTATCAGAAAAATCTTTACCTGCATCATCACAATCTACCGCAAGTGTCAATAAATCAGGATGATTATCAAAATAGGTAGTGGTATCACGAATTGTATTGAACAAAGGCAATAACTTTGAAGGTATTACTGTATCCAAAAATTCCAACTTCTGATTTTCTTCAGCTATCAGTCGTAAAGTTTGATAAGCAACAACAGACCTTTTTAATCCTTCCATAGATACCAAGCGAACATCTGATAGACTTTGTTGATGAAGTTCGTAATAGCTCATCAAGTCGATGAACGATTCACAAAAGACCAGTCTATTTGGTTTACCAATGTCAAAGGATATTCCAATATGTCCATGGCTTCCTTTTAGAATCGTTTTTAACCTCTCTCTAGAAAGAGCGGGATTCTTATAAATCCCTTGTAAGCTTGCTGCCTGCAGTTTGTGACGATGATCAAAGCTTTTAAAAACAATAACAGGTTCAACAGTTTCATTTGTTTTCCAACTAGCTTGTGCTATCAAACCTTGTTGAATTATCTTTTCTATGATTTCTTCTGAGATTCCTCTACATTTTGTTAAGTAATATCTGGCCAGACTACAGTTAGAATCTTCTATTCTCTTTAAAGGATAATAAAAAGGTCTCTCTCTTTTTTCTTGAACAGCTTCTTTTTTAAAAGGTTCTTCAGAAAGAAAGCCTAGAGCTTCTTTAAAAGAAATTCCTTTAACAAGTCGAACAAAATCAATGACATCACCTTGAATATCTCTTGAAAACCATTTAAAAGTATTGGTAGTTGAAAAAATCCGAAATGAATCGTGTTCAGAATGCTCATAGACACTGTTCGAAACTTGTTTAAAGGAGATACCTAAACGATTGGCTACATCAAGAATTGAAATTTGCTTACATTCTTCTATTTCCATGCAATATCATCATTTTGTTGTAGTATTTGGCAGTGATGGAACAGATGAGGATTCTTCCAAAGTTTTGGGAGTCGCCTTATCCAAATCATCTAACCCAGATTTCCAAACCTGCACTTGATTGACCAATAACTTACCTGGTAGTTTCGAATAAGACAACTTAACCGTTCTGGTTTCTGTCTGATTGGTCTTTGATTGGTTGGCATTCTTTAAATCAGATACATAGGTTACATTATAAGAGACCATGGCAATGGCTTGATTCGTAGTCTGATTGACAAAGATATCAGCTTTTTCAAAATGATAATCCAAAATATAATCCTTATACACTTGGTTCATGGCATCGTTTTGACTTGACAATTCTTGAGAATAAGCCGATTCAGTCATATAAGGTTGAATACGTGTGTTATTTTCTCCGAGCTTTTCTTTCGTATAGTACTGAGTCAAAAATTCTTTTACAGTATCCGATGACAAAATGGTAGCTTTATCTTCTGCTTGTTTGTCCTCTACAAGTTTAGCTGCAGCCAATTCGATTTCTTTGCGACTTTGTTTAGCAGTTGAGTGTTGACCAGCAGTATATCCCATCATGAGAATAAAGCTAGTTGCAGCCACTGCTCCAACACTAATTAAGGCTTTAGTTTTGACTTTATTTAACATCTTAGACCTTCTTTCTATAAAAACTAGGTCAAGAATAACAAAAAGAACTTGTAAGTTTTATCACATCACAACGAAAGGTAATTCCTACATTTCAGGCGCAAAATCGTACAGTTCAGAGAAAAATATCAAAACCAGCTGTCTTCAGCTTATAATATAAACATGAACAAATTAAAAGAAGAAAATTTGAGAAGAGCTCTTTCTCATATTGAACGACATAAACAAGCAATAAATACAAGTAATAATAGTGAGGATAATGATTTTCATAAATTATTACTCCAATTTAGCTATGATGTATATGAAAGAATCAAGGCAAATAAAAAACCTTATCCGAATTTAGATTCAGATAAAGTTTTTTAACCATCTAACAAGTTTACATACTTTCCTTAGTTTTGGAGTTTATGAAACGCCAACTGAATCCTAGAACCAACATCAGATTGATGAAAAGGTACACAGCCGTAAAACTAGTTAAACCATGTTGTCTGATATCATCAAAGTATAAAGTAGGTTCAGTAAAGAACAAATAAATTCCATAACCCTCCACGAAAATAAGAAAACTGACAAAACCAATCAGGAAAAGTCCACTGGCAATAAGAAAGAGTCTCCATAAAAGAATGAGAATTCCTCCTACTGCTAAAAAAATTACTGGGACAAGGAGTAAATCATTCATGACTTTCTCCTTTCTAGTCAATCAACTGACGATAATGAGTGGCAAGAGAGGAATCAAATTCCTCTAGCTTTTGAACTAAGTCCAAATACTCCTCTTTTTCATGTTCTTCAAAGTCCACACCTCTATGATTCTGAAGAGCGATTTCCAATTGGCTAGTGAGTTCTCGTATAGAAAAGCTGTAATCGCCTGTCACTTCCTCATAATGTTCCTTTAGTTCCTTGTAAGCTTGATATTCTTCAGGTGTTTGAAATCCCTGTACCAAGGCCTCTTCTAATTGATAATAGGTATCTTCCATCATAATCGTTACCTCGTTTCTTTCTATCTTTATTCTACCGCGCTTTTCTTTTCTTGTCCGCTATTTATATCTATTTTTTAATCTAATTCAAAAGAAAGTTGTTCTTGCCTTTCTTTTCCTTTTTCGTGGAATTGTCTTAAGGCTTGATCAATAATATCTAAATCCGTTTCTGTTTCAATCAATGGCGCGAGTACATCGTATTCGGCCTTTTTTGTTTGATAGTCCTCTTCTTTTGGAAAATTTTTCCCAATTTCTACCTTAGCAGTAGTCAATTTATCCTTTAATTCATCCAATAAGTTCTGAGTTTTCACTTGGTCATCTTTAATGTGATCAATCGTATGCTGAAGCCTTTGAATTGTCCCCAAAGGAGAATACAAATCCAAACTGACAGAATACTGATTTTCTCCTACAATCTTAACAGAGAAGGTTTCAGGAAGAGGTTGATTTATTGGAAGACTAAGCATTTTAATGTCAAATCCTCGATAGCTTGCTAGGGTTCGGAATTCTTTGCTGTCAGCTTGATTATGACGGACAAGACGGTGTAGGGATTCACCTGCTTCAGCTCTTTGCTCAAAAACTTGCTTGCCTACTGTCATAGAAAATGCCTGGTCTTTCGATATTTCAGACTGTTGAATGTCGCCTTCATACTTGCTTAATCGTTTCTCAAGAATGGGCATATTTTCTTCACAGTAAGAGATTGTATGACGATAGTGATCCTTGCTGCGTTGAAAGGCGCGTCTTTGATTTTCTAATAGGGTTAGATCATTCTCTAATTCCATCTTATATTTGAGATAAGGATTACCAGTTGCCAGTGCCTTAAAATCTGAAGCTGTCATAGTCTGTTCATCAATGTCTTCTGCAGCACGAATCGGCTCCTTAGAAGTCATAATCTGCTTAATATAGCGGAGTTTGTTCTCCTGAGTTGCCCATAGATAATTATCAAACGAACCTTTGGTAATATAGTGGTAAATATCTACTTCCTTGTTTTCATTTCCCTGTCGGATAATCCGTCCATTGCGTTGCTGGATGTCACTTGGTCTCCACGGAACATCCAGGTGATGAACTGCTTTCATCTTGCTCTGAACATTTAAACCTGTTCCTCCTTTTTCAGTTGATGCAAGGAGAATCCGCACTTCTCCTGCATTAACCTTTCGAGACAAACTATTCTTCTTTTCATCACTATTGGCATCATGTACAAAGGCAATTTCCTTACTAGGGATTCCTCTATCAACTAATAAAGCCTTAATCTCAGAATAGACATCAAAGCCATTATCCTTTTTCTTAGGGGTGCCAATATCTGAAAAAATCATCTGAGTAGCCTTATTTTCCATTCCCTCACGATAAATTCTTTCAACATTATCCACTACCTGAAGCAGTTTATGATTGTCTGCTAGACTATAGCTAGAGTCCAATAAACGCATATCAATAGCTAGTTTCCGTGCCTCACCTGTTATCTTTAACATGTTATCCTGGCTCGGATCAACTGTTCCACATTTGACCATATCTGACCTCATAACTAATTCTTCTAAATAGAGTTTCTGGTTTTCAGTTAACTCACTCTCAATAGGGATAATATGAGCTTCTGGAACAGGTAAATCCAACATATCTTGTGTTTGAATGTCGGCTGTTTCTTTATAGATTTTCATCAACTCAGGTAGATTGACAAACTTTTTAAATCGTTTCTTAGGCTGATACTTATCCCCTGTAGGAGCTAATTCCATAGAGTTTTGAATTTCTCCAAAAGCACCTACCCAAGAGTCAAAATAATCAACTTGATAGCGTTTTAAGATATCTGGTTGAATATAGTTCATCATAGTATATAACTCACTAATAGAATTGGAAACAGGTGTTCCTGTCGCAAAGACAATGTTTTTAAAATCATGCTCTTCCTGAATCTGTCGAACCTTCATTTCCATATCCACGTTCTTCTTAGAGGTTGTATTGGTAATCCCTGCTACATTCCCAAGTCCCGTAATTGGACGAATATTTTTAAAGTGATGTGCTTCATCCACAAAGAGAAAATCAATTCCTAAGTTCTCAAAATCAATAAAACTATCACGATTAAAGCGTTGGAGTTCTTCCAATTGTTTCTCTAGACCACTTATTGATTGCTCTGCTTCTTTAACGGTATACTTATTTTCAGAATGTGTTTTAATCTCTCGTAATTCATTGAGTTTATCCTCGATATAATTCATCTGTCTTTCCTTACTGACAGGGATTTTTTCAAATTGAGAATCCCCAATGACAATGGCATCGTAATCTCCTGTAATAATACGTGACACAAATTGTTTTCTTCTCGCCTTCACAAAATCTTTCTTAGTGGTCACAAAGACCTTTTTAGTAGGGAAAAATTTCATGATTTCTTGGCCAAATTGAGCAGACAAACTAGAGGGCACCACATACAAGGGCTTATGAACCATCCCCAACTCCTTTAATTTAAACCCAGCACCAAGCATGGTCAAGGTCTTTCCTGAACCTACCTCATGAGCTAATAAGGCTCTTTTTTCTTCTACGATTCTTTGAATGGCATTCTCTTGGTGAGGACGAAGACTGATGTTTTTTGCCAAGCCATCAATGACTAGATGGCTACCGTCATACTCTCGACTAACCGTTCGATTATAAAGACGATTATAGCTTTCCTCAATGATTTGTTGGACTTCTGGATACCGTGAGACAAATTCTTGAAAGAGCTCTTGTAAATGCTGCTCTTTTGCTCTTAGAACAGAGGTTTTTTCCAAATCTGTGATGGTCTTTTTCTTTTCTCCTTCCGTAACAGTCATAGTAATAGTCGGTTGGTTCGAATTAAGTAAATTCTCAAAAATCTTTCTTCCTGTATCATAACGTGAGCCACTGACTCCAAGACTACTATCTTTGGCACTTGGATAGCGATAAGCAAATGATGTCCTTAAATGAACCTGCCCATCGACAGGATTCGCTTCAATGACCTGTTCAACATCAGGCGAAGACAATTCAAATTCACGATTGGTAAAACATTCAAAGGCAAATTTACCATAAACGGATTGAGGAATCCAACGTGACCCTATTTTAAACTCAATATCTGCCAGATGAATCCTTGGAGGGCGAACAGATTCTAACAAATCTAAAGCATGGTTCCAATCATATTCTTGGTTGTTTTCCTCTACTAGTAGTTGAACTACTTCTATCTTGTTGAGAATATCTCCTGATAAAAATTGGTTCTTAGAAAGATATTTTCTTTCTCCTCTTAAATAACTTTCTGGATCTATTAAAATCTGGTCTCCTAACTCATCTAAAATAGCAGCTTGGCTATGTTCGGGATAAATTGATACCATATAATCTAAATCAACCCCTCTACCATCCGATAAACTGGAGTTTAAGGCATCTAAAGCCGTTGAAACTCTTGTAATCTCTCTCTCCGGCCTAACCAATGCTTTCTCAAAGGCTAAAGATTTTTTATATTTTACTTTCTGACTTTTAGAATCAATGTATTCATCTTCTAAACTTGCTAGTAAAGAATACTTATCGTCACTATCAAATAAGTTTCGATTGACTGAGGCATTCAAGTATCCAAATTGACTTACAAAGCGGTCATAGTCACGATTGAGTTTACTAAGTAATACCTGAAAATCTGTCCGACTATAATCTTGATGACGTTGAATTTCAATTAAGGATTGATAGGTCTCTCTCAAATCAACCATGCCCTTAATACGACTAATATCCTTATCCGATAAGGGACTTTCATAAAAGACAGTTTTTTTGAACAGTCCCTTATATTTCCCTCTTTTACTCGCTTCTTCTGACTTGTATACATCTAGTGCTTCCTCATCTGTCAAATGAAGTTTCACGAATCGATCTATTTTATGTTCAGACAAAGAACTGTCCCAGGCTTTAAAATCTCCCTTTTCGTCTACATAATAACTAATTTCGTCTACTTTTGAACTTCTCCGAATGCCATGCGTATCTCGGTAATAAATTTGATTTCCCTCATATCCAAAAGAATAGAGCGCTAAGTCCTCACGTATACGACTTGGGATAGAATTATCCACTTCTTCTTGGATAAAAACAGGTGCTTTCAAAGAATTGTCAATTTGTTTAGGTGCTTCCACATTCTCGAATGCTTTCATTATTTCAGTAGCTAATGTTTCTGATACCCCCTTAACATTGAGGGTTCCTCCATTAAAATTACGTACCTCATATTCACCCAAAACTTGTGTATTGTATTTCCCATCAAAATAAGGATTAATCCAGACACGTTTATCCTCCTCAAAGGAAATAGAGCCACTAAAGACAAGTTCCTCCTCATTAAGATTCTTTGCTTGATCCTTTTGAAAGAAGAGGAGATCTGTGGTCACTCGAGTACCTGCAATCTTTTTAAAAGCCGTATCCGGCAAACGAACACCCCCTAAAAAATGAGTGTTGGTTTTAATCTCTTGTAAGACATTATCTGTTCGCTTATCCATTGTCCCAATAGATGAGATAATCGATACTTGTCCTCCGTCTCTTACTAAATCAAGTGAGTGTTTGACAAAGTAATCATGAATCATATAAGGTTTATCATAGTTTTTATCGGCAATGCGAAAATTTCCAAATGGAACATTCGTTAAGATTAAATCAAAACTATTATTTTGATAGGGAACTTCTTCAAATCCTCGCACTTCAATATGGGTATTGGGGTGGAGTTGTTTTGCGATTGCACCAGTCACACTGTCTAATTCAACTCCATAGAGTTCTGATTTCTCTCGTATACTTCTAGGCATTGCCGCAAAGAAGTTCCCAGTCCCCATAGAAGGATCTAATATCCTTCCTCCCTCAAAACCATCATCCAGTAATTTTTGCCAAATCTGGCGAATAATCATTGGGTCTGTATAATAGGCTGTGAGAGAACTTTGTTTCATGGTCGAGTATTCTGATTTGCTTACTAAGCTCTTGAGAGTTAAACGTTCTGTTTCATACTTTGGATTGAGTTCATCAAAAAATTCATTGGCAAGACCACCCCATCCAACATACTTGGCTAGTAATTCTTGTTCTTCTGGATTCGCTTGTCGTCCCTCTTTTTCTAATCTTTTAACAAGTTCAATAGCGGCGATATTCGTTTCAATCTTTTCTCGATTTGTCTTAGGATAAAAGTCCTCTAAATCATTTGGAAAAACAAAATCTTGAACAGGGACATCCGTCTCTTCTATGCCTACAATAAGCGTTTCTGTTTCCTTATCCTTTTCCTTATCCTTTTCATTTTCTTCTTCCAGGTAGGAAAACAAATCTATTTCCTGATTTTCACTTGATGAATCAATCTCAATCTCTGAATCTTCTTTTTCAAGTTCTACGAGAGACAATACTTGTTCAATCTCTTTCAAACTGTTCAAGTATAAGATAGGATTTTCTTCAAATAACTGGTTGGAATCATTGAATAGCTCTAGGCGAACTAAGTCATTTAACTGTGCATTTTCAATCGAAACCAACTGAAATACTTGTCCTTTATAACTTACTTGTGAACCGATTGGATATTCCCTCAAAGCTTCTTCTACAATTTTATCTACTTTAGATAGGGAATGAACTTCCACATTTTCTTCTACCTGGTCAATATTATCTAAAGGTAAGACCGCTTCCGTTACTTGCTTAGACTTTTCTCTTATAGCCTTTACTTCATCAAAATGAGTAATAATCTTCAGTTTTTGTGTCAGTGGGAGTTGTGTGTAGTTTTCTTCATGATGGACAAGATCCGTAACGGTATCTAAAGTAGCCATCAATTCTGAACCCAAATAGGCTAGAACATCTTCTTCTTTTTCTTCAAAATGAATCTCAAGAACCTCTTTTTTTAGTTCTTTGGAATCAACCATTAGAAGAAACTCCTCTATATCTCTACTAATGCGGTCAGATAGATTATTCGCAACCCGATAGACATTGACTAAATTGACATCCTGATTCTGATGAAATACAAGCTCACTTAGTTGTTTTAGTTTTTCTTTTTCAGATTGGATGTAAAATCGAGTGAAAAGATTATAGGTTGCGACTTCTAGCACCAAGTTTTTCTCAAAATTACTTAATTGAGATAATTTACTTAGACCTGCTTGTCCAAAATTTCTTGTGTAACTTTCTAGATCTTGGTCATTATTTTCAGAACTGGCCTCTAGAAAAGAAACAATGTCTTGATGAAACGAATAGACATGAGGTATCTCTTCTATCTTGCCCTCTTCAGTCAAAAAACTCTCTACCAAATCCTGCCATTTCTCATCAAAATGTTGCGCTTGATAACGAAGAAATAGGTCCATTTTCTCCCTATCTTTTGGAATTGTTCCACGAAACATAGCCAATAATTGCATTACTTCCATACTCGCTCCTTTCATCTATACGAAAATAGGAGAATCACATGATTCCCCTACAACTCTATCTCCATTTCAACCTCTTGAGGACTGGTTTCTAAATCACTAGACAAAAGAGAAACAGAATCTGTTCTCATGTAGTAAGTATATAAGTCTTCTAGGTCTTGTTGGTTTTCAATCCCTGTTTCAATACTAATCAGAGCCTGTATAAATTCCTTGTAGTGACTCTCCATCATATCTGAAATCTTTTGTTTCATTTCCATAAATACTGAAGACGGTTCAGTTATACTTGTTTGGTCTATGTCTTGTAAATCCTTTTCTAAGGGATTGGTTCCTTCTTCTACTTCCACTAAATCTGAACGACCATCACCATCAGAATCTGCGCAAAGAGGATTGGTTCCTAGCGCTAATTCTTGAGCATCAGTTAGTCCATCTTGATCCGAATCACGTTGATAAATGGCTTCCATATACTTCCTTCTTTCCTAGTTAATCTGTTTTCACTCCAATCCTACCAAATATTCCTTGAAAGAAGTATCACAACAAAAAAAGAGAACGAGTCAAAACTTCGTTCTCCTTAAAATATTAAAATGGATTGCATTTAAAAAAGGTGACTTACTGCACCTGTAAGCCACCTAGTCAGTCGGTTTATTCTGGTGTCTGCCACCGCTTGGCCCTTACGTCCAAGATTGCTATCGGATTTCGTTCTGGTGTCCGCCACCGCTTGGCCCTTATGTCCAAGATTACTATCAGATTGACCATGAGCCGACCACTCATTTACACCATTATTCTAACGAATATGAGCTACAAATGCAAGAGAAAAACTTATTTTGGATTTATACACTATAGAAAACATACACTATCTTCAGATTGAACTTTTGTTCAAAATAAGCTATAATGAATTTAAGTAGAAACAGGAGGTAGAACAAATGGCTACAATCAGTTTAACACGTGATATAAAACTAACAAACGAAGATGCTCTAAAAATTCTTAATCATAAACCATCTAAAAAGCTACAAGCAGTCTTGAAATCTATTGAATCACAGGACGCTACCGCTCCAACGAAAAATAAACTCATTTCAAAGTATCTGTAAGATGACAATTCAAGTAACACCACTTAAGCAATATCTTGAAAATATTCAAGTGCTAGCTCCTGATAAAACTGAGAAACAAGTTCAGGAGATATTTAAAACTATCATTTTAGAAAATGTTGATTTCAACGGTAATGAAGAGATGTTGACTTATCTATCTGATAAAGCCCCCAATTTTGAAAAACAACATCGTTCTCGTAATTTTATCGTTGAAGAAACTGAAACAAATAACATCATAGGATTCTTTAGTTTATCTCTCAAAGTTGTTGATATTTCTGATTTAGAGAAATCCTTAAAAAAGAAACTCGTCCTAAAAGGGAAAAGTCCCAAAAATATTGATTATCTCCCTGTGTTACTTATCGGTCAATTCGGCAAAAACACAAAGTTAAATAAACTATCAGGACAAGAGTTATTTGAAATTGTAATTTAAAAAATTGAAGAATTTCGTGCAATTGTAGGAACTCAGATGGTATTTTTAGATAGTATCAATCATCCTAAAGTCATTCAATTTTATGAACAGTTCGGATTTGTTGCTTACAGTCAATTGATTAAAGACGATCATCAAGTAACTTATCAGCCTATGGCATTAAATATGTCACTCTATAAAAAATAAGAATCATGTCACCTAAACTGATGACATGATTCTTTTATTTCGTCGTATAGGCAAAACTTATTGCACTATCTGCTTGAGAGATTTTTCTAAAGGTATAGTTAGGGTTGCCACCATAGTTTGTCTCGGACACGAGGAAAGAACCATCATCATAGACCTTCTCTACAAAGGCCACATGACCATAGTCTGCTGGTGTGCCATGTGTACCTCCTACAAAAGAAACAATAGCACCTGCTCTTGGTGTAGAGCCTGTTTCCCCACCAAGACTTGAAGCTGTCGCAACCCAGTCTTGACCATTTCCCATGGTATTAATGATTGGAATCTTCTCTCCATTACTTCCTTTTAATTTCAAGCCTAATTGATTCATACGAGCCGCAACACCCCATGTACATTGTCCATAGGCATAGGCCATACCATCTCCACCACCAGGAACAGAATGATCATACAAGTCCCCACGAACACCTTCAAGGGATTGCGGGTCACTCATTGCCTGTCCTCCATTTGTTTGGCTAAAGCCTTTTTCAATTTGGTAATACCATTCCGTTGCTCTGGTTTGTCTTTCCAGTAGTTTGTCACCAGAATTTCCCTCCCAATAGATAAGGAAGAGTTGGGCCAAATTGGCTGCACTGCCCGTATTTTTAAAGAAATCCTTTAACCAACTTTGATAGTAAGGACTATCCCCATGAAGCATAAAATCAAGTTGGAGGTCTAAATCATACCATTTCTTATTTTGGGTGCGTGCATAATTTAACAAGGCTGTATGACGTGTTGACCCATCTGCTGTATCCGTCCATTGACCTAACCCCAACCCTCTATGAAGGATATTAGGATAAGCACCACTATAAATGGCTGGCCCTCCTATCGCTAACCAGCTTTCATCATCCCATGAGGAATCGGTAGCGCCAACTGGAGGAGATAAATAATCCCCTTCAGCTCGTTTTGGATTGATAGAAGATTCTACCGACCAATTTCCTAAAATAGCCGCAATGGCTTGGGGACTTGCCCCTTGAGATTTCAAAAACTCATAAATATGTTTCGCTCGTTCAAACTCATCCCCACCAAACTGACCAATGGCAGGTAAGATAGTAGTCTGAAGTTGAATGACTTTTGGAAAATAAAATTGCGGATTGACATACACCAATTTGTCTTTCTTGTTCTTATACTTTTGATAGGAAACTTTCAAGCCTGTATCGTCTGGTGTTTCACCAATAACATCACCAGTTAAGACCCTTGTTCCCTCAATCGCACGGCCATTATGAATGGAATACAAGGTCAATCGACTCTCATTCTCTCCTTTTCCATTAGTGAGAATTACATTGTCACCATCTAGAGATACGACCCCATCCATTGGTGCGACAATCGTTTGGTGAGCCTTTGCTTCTAGTAGAATGTACTCCTGAAGAGTAGGTTTTCCGTCTAAATCATAGTATCCATAGCGATAAGTCATGGTTAGACTATCTTCATTGCTTTTCCCCTCAAATGGATTGTCCAATTCCTGCATGGAAGCATACACACCCTCTTCTTTTAGTTCCTTTATTTCCTCTTGATCGTCTTTCGATAGTTTATACTTAGGAGTTTCATAGAGGTCTTGCATGGATTTCAAATCTTCCCCATCATTTAAATCATGCCACAAAGTAGACAGATAATCCTTGTAAGTTTCTGAACTGAATAAGTGAACTGGTTTGTGTAACTCATAGTCATGGAATTTAAAGTTCATATACCCCATCACATCATCAACTTTTGTGTAATAGGTAATTCCTTTGTCATTTGTACGAGTATGTTCTGCGTCTTCCCAAGTTAGGTGGGTATAAGCTTTTGTTAATTCAAATTCATCTTGTTGAATCAAACTAGCAGATGAAAATCCTAAAAAGAAGCTCATCATAAGTAAGAGAAGAAAGACTATTCCTCCAACTATCCAGGTTGCAGGATTTCCAGCCGCAAATGTAAAGAAGGAAAAGGCTGCTTTTAGTTTTTGATAGATGTTTTGAACACTTGTAAAACCTTGTTTCTTTAATTTTCGAAACCGATTTTTAAAGGAACTTGGATTCTCTTTCGCTAGTTTCCATCCTTTTCCATCCTTAAAATGATGGTATCGCTCTTTTGTGTTGGTCAGTCTTTTCTTGGTAAAACGACCTGTTGCTTGTCCTGTTTTGACACTAGCTTTTCCAAGATTATAAGAAAGTCGACTATAGCGTTTTCCTTTTCTGATAGTCTCTTGAAGCGTGCGATAACCTTCTAAATCTTCATTTTCTGAAGCTAATTCTCCTCCTTCACGTCCAAGGACATAAAGAAAAGTTTTGGCTTTCCTACTAACTTTTTTGGACTTATAGGCTTGTTTAGTAGATTTTAGATTCTCTTTTGCGGCCTTTACTTCTTTCTTAGTTTTTAATTCTTCTAAACTCTTCCCTTGAAAGAAAAAATTAGATTTTTGTTTCGATTCCTGACCATAAAGAAATTTTTGATTGGTTTTTCTTTCTTTACGACTCTCTTTTCTTTCTTCTTTTGCTTCTACCTTTGCTTCTACCTTTGCTTCTCTAAATTGCTTCTTGGCTATTTTCAATCGTTTCCTAGCATGAGGCAATCGTCTGTCTCTTAATTCTTTCCGATTCAAAAGAGATGGAGGAGTATTTTGAAGGATGTGATTGTAGTCTTCATTTGCTTGTTTTACTCTAGCCTTTGAAGCTTCTCTCATCTCCTCTAGCTTTTCTTTTATCTCTTTTTTCCATGCTTTTTCATCCAGTACAGCGGAATCTTTTTTCTGTTTCCTTACCTCCTTCTTTCCTTTTTTCAAGAATTTCTTCTCATCTTTTAGACTTCTTCTAAATGCCTTTCGGGCACGTATAATTTCTCTTTTATCCTTCATTTACCTTCCCCTTAATTAGAAGCCATTTTATCAGGATCCGTACTCATGATATCAAACAATTGAGTACCTTGAGGAATCTTATTTTTAAAGGGAACGACAACTGAACCAGCTTTTATTAGTCCAGCCCCTTTTTCTGGATTGACTAGGTATTTTTCGAGTTCTTTTGACAAGCCTAAGAGTTGAACCAATTCTTCTCTATCATTTTTTGCTTGCTTGAGGAGAATCATAAATTCACTATTTGCAATAATCCGTCTACCATTTGGATCTAACAATAAAGTTTCGACGTTTTGAGTTATTCCAGTCGGACTAGCTCCATATTTTCTGACACGACTCCACAATTTAAAGAAGAAGTCACTGGCATATTTATCTAATAAGAGAAGCTGCATTTCATCAAAATAAATCCAGGTCTTCTTCCCTAATTTTTGGTTGCGAACAACACGATTCCATATCTGATCAAAAACCACCATAAGAGCGATTTGTTTCAGCTCATCCCCTAACTTCTTAACGTTATAAATCAAGAAATTAGATCCAGTCTGAATATTAGTCTTATGAGAAAAAATGTCAAGAGAACCTTCGACATACAGTTCCATATCAAGTGCCAAATTCTGCGCTTCTTCTTCTGGTTGTTGGCTCAAGACAAAGACCCATTCTTCCAAAGAAGGCTCTTTAAATGACTGATAGGTGAGTCTGGTAACTCGGTCGATAATCGATTTTTCTCTTCCATCCATTTTCCTATCGAGTAGCTTGCCGATAAAGGATAAAAGAAATTCTGATTTTACCTTAACAGGATCCTCATCCATATTTTCATCAGACAAGTCAAGGACATTGAGATAGGTTTGGGAATCGGGCGCAATATCAATCATTTCTCCACCAAAAGCTCGTCCAATGACACTGTATTCTGCTTCTGGATCCACGATGATAATTTCAGTATTTTCACCAGATTCCTTGATTTTGGTCGTGATAATTTCATGCTTGGTTGCCATCCCTTTCCCAGCTCCAGATGTTCCTAAAATCAGACCAGACGGTGTATTTAATAGGCTACGATCAATGGTAATAATATTGCTTGAAATTTGATTGATACCGTAATATTTCCCACTACGGTCTTGTAAGTCTACTGAAGTCCAAGGTGAGTTCACTGCTACATTGGACGTTAATAAACTCCGTGATACCCCCTCTAAAAAATCACAACCAAATGGCAGCAAACTATTAAAGGCTGCTTCTTGCATATATGGAAGTTTATCAATCATTAGGTCATTTGAGCCGGCCACTTGTTGAATAGTGTCTAGGGCTTGTTTAAGTTCTTCTTCATCCTGACCAAAGACCCCAATCAAGAAGACCGTTTGAAATAGTTTATCTCCTGTCTCGGTCATGGTTTTTAAGAGTTCTTCAGCTTCATCGATATTGCTTTCTAAAACATGGCCTACTTTTTCCAAATAGATACCTGTACGAGCTAGTTTTTGTTGTTCCCCAATCTTTTGGGATTCCATCAAGGTCTTCTTTGTTCGTAGTTTCTTCATGGCATCTGCCTTGGTCGAACTTTGAGCATGAAGGCTCACTATCAATTCCAAATCTCCTTGCATGAGGTCTCTGATAAACTGATCCCCTAATTCCATACCGTAGTCTCTGACATAGACAATCTGTAATAAGCGGTCATTGATTTGTAGGTAATTCTTGTTTTTAAAATCCAAGAGATTAGGTGCTATGAAGTGACGAGTTGTCTGACCAGATCTCGTTAAATCACGGTAAGAAAAAGGAAGATGGTGTTCTCCTCTAAGCATATCCGCCAACAAGTTGACACGGTCTTCTCCAGCCAAGGATTCAAATCGTGCATCAATTTCTGAGAAACCACTCTTGAAATATTCTCCTATTTGAGACAAGGAACGATAGGCTTGTTTGGGATTAGAATCCTTTCTTCCAAAGCTAATCAGTTTCACAGCTGAAAAGTTATTTTCCCCACTGTCTAAATTTTGATTCATCATCCGATTCAATTCTTGACGATAGCTATCATATCCATCTTCTTTTTCCTCATACAAAACACTTTGTCTAAACTTTTCTAAATTCAATCTTTTATTAAAGATAGTCAATTGGAAGTTGGTTTGGTCATCTAGGGAGTTAATCAAATCAGAATACTTCTCAATGATTGCGCCCTTATCCTCTAAACCAACGGTCTGGTAATTGACATCACCAAGTAAATAGCTTTGTGAGAAATAATCTTCTTTTACCTGCATCAGACCATTTTGATACAGGGCTTGATAGGAAAGAGTATTAGCCGTTGAGGGTAACACTTCCTCTTTTTTATCTTTAACTTTTTCCTTTTTATTAGTCATTGAAGTTTTTTGTTTCTTTAATGTATTTGATTTTCTTTTCATGTTCAGATCCTTTCTTTCCTGTAATTGTGCGTAGGGGAACCGTTAGTTCAAAATGAAGACGGTATTTCAAATAATGTTCAAAATATAAATCATTGGGTTTATAGACTCCAAAAAGCATGAGGGGGATGGTAAAGGCAAACACAAAACCGTAAACAAACCAATCTCCAAATTGCCAGAAAAAGAGATTCAAGCCCAAAACAATAATTGTGACAATAAAGGCTGGTAAAACAAAGATGATTTGTCTTGTGGTGAAACCTAACCAAGCCCTGTGTTGGTATTTTGAGATGTCTTTAAAGACACGTGTATTCATGACTTTCCTTTCTAAAAAGGCTAAGAAGCAATCACTTCCTAGCCTTTATCTAATTACATACCTAAAATTGAGCGAGCCGTACGTTGAGAACCAACGAGGGCAATAATCAGTAAGATAGCTTGTATCAAACTACCAAACATAATCGCAAGTGATTGCAAGACTCCCGCACCATTTGAAACAGCTATTTTCCCAGCAGATTCAAACAAAGGAACAAGAGAAACAATCAGAAAAATGAGAACCCCTTGTACCGCATAAACCATAATATTTTTTAAATAGCCAATACCAATAGACTTCCACTCATCACTTAAAAATGTTGGAATCGTAAGAGGGGCAAATGGAATCATAAGGTAGAGTTGAATAAATCGAATAGATACCAAAAGATTGACCATGGCCGCACTTACTATCCGAACAAGCCAAATGAGGAGGGCGAAAAAGCCCACAATCATCCGGCCAATAAATCCTGAACCTTTTAATCCAGAGATGGTATCATACTTTGCCCCACCATGAGCCACAATCGAGGCCACTTGTTCAATGGCGTGACTCGCAATCCCGATGATGGCTTCTACAATCACGGTAGTGTTGGTAATCACGACTGCGACCATGATATAACTAATCAACATCGGTGCTAATGCTTCAAAGGTCATCGCTCCACCAGAGTTAGCAATTTTCTTTGCCATCTTCGAAAATTCTAGGATGAGAACAACTGATAAAATCGCAACTCCAAGAGGCTGCATGACACTTTTAGTAATACTAGACATATAAGTCCAAACTGTTGGATTGTAGCTAGATAGAGATTTAATCAGATCTACCGTAGATTGTAAATCCACATTAAATCCTTCAAATAAATTTTCAGCTGATATTTTTTCAGATGCAAGGTAAACAAAGGGTGAGACTAAACTAAGGTTCATGTCATTGTTTATCCTCCTAAATTGAAATCTGGGTTACAAAGGCTCCAGCAGCCCCTACCATAACACCACCGACAATTTCAAGAATGGCATTCCGAACACCTGGTCCACCATCTTTAATGTTGGTTGCAAGATTGACAATCCCCACAACAACGAGAAAGGCACCAACCGCAATCAATCCCTTCTGCAATAAAGACATAGCTTGTGCGAACATAGCACTTGCGTCTACTCCATAAACAAAACCTTTAAAATGCGTAATCATCTATTTCCTCTTTTCTATTTTTATTTTAAACTAGATTCAAAAGTTAAATCACGAATTCTAAGGCCTTCAAGATGATTTTCTTGTCTTTGATTCAAAGGATTGATTTGATAGTTCCACCACCGTTCATCGGTTTCTTGATTGGCTAGGTACTTCCAGTTTGGATGCTTGGTTGAATTGTATTTTTTGCTTTTAAAGACAGGCATATTGGCAATTCGAACCAAGCATTCATGCCGTTTCATATTTCCGACCTCATCGGGTGTCATTAAATCACGAGCAATCTTTTGATGAGAAAGGGATCCTGAACCTGTTTGGCCAAAGGAACGACTAGTATTTCGAACATCAATGGTTTGTTTACCGAGTAAGCCACTCATAAATTTAAAGGTATCTTCATCATTACCACCTAAGTAGACTAAGCTATCACAATTTCCAAGAATGGTTTTCCAAGCTTCTTTTTCTTTATAGAGCCCTTGAAGTTGGGCAATATTTTGAAGAATGGGAACGAGACTCATATTTCGAGAACGGACTGTTGAGGTTTGTTCAGCAAAATCTGGAATTTCTCCGATATTTGCGAACTCATCTAAATAGACTCTCACATGAAGAGGCAATTGACCCTTAAAATCAATATCTGCTTGTCTTGTTAGGGTTTGAAATACGGTTGAAAAAAAGAGGGCTGAAAGAAAGCGAAAGGTACTATCGTTATCTGGGATAACTAGGTAAACCATTGATTTTTCCTTGCCCCATGTCTTCATATCAAGGGTATCTCTTTTGGTCAAATCCATGACACTTTGAATATTGAAGAGGGCAAATTTAGCAGTGGTTACAGCAACAACAGAATCCAGAGTCTTATCCTTATAATTTTGGAAATCTGCCCAATTTCGCATGGTAAAATTTTCAGTCCCATACTTTTTAGCATAATTTTCAAATAGAATTTCTAAGACACTTTTTTCTTGATTTTCACCCTTTGATAAGTGTTTAATGAGTTTTGAGATTTCAGCAAAACTTGGATAACGCCCTCGTTTTTTTCGCTTTTCCACTTCTTTTTTTTGACGTTTCAACAAGTTTTGGTATTCTTTTTGACTTAAACGACTTTCTTCTATGAGCTGTTCTCTTGTTTTGGGTGGATTATAGAAATCGACCAAGTAGGAGGCTAAAGCTCGTACCAAAGTCATAGAAGCTTCATCCCAAAATGGATCACTACGAGATCCAGAGCCTTTAGTGTTATTAAAATAAACCGTCAGCATGCGATTCAAATCATTTTCTGTCTCTATATAGCGAAAAGGATTGAAGCCATCTGAGTTCTTCATATTGACTAAATCTAACACCTTTACTTGGTAGCCATGTTCTAAAAAGAGTTTGCCTGTTTTCTCGGCCAAGTGATCTTTAGGATCCACTACAATATTAGAACTATTCATCTGAATCAGATTGGGTTTCACAAAGCGAAATGTCTTCCCACTTCCTGAACCTCCAATCACCGCAATATTCTTATTTCTATCAAATTGGGGTGGTTTTTTATCTAATAATGTCAAACGAACATCTTGTGCTAAGATCGTATCATGAGAAAATTCCTTACCGTAAAAGAGCTTCTTTTCTTTTAGAGTTCCAAAACGGGCGCTCCCGTATTCTACCCCTTCTCGGTATTGTTTTTTACCAGTCTCTAAATAGAGATAAACCAGCAACATCATCACAAAGCCTAGTAGAAAAAAAGCACTTGATTTTCCAGTAAAAGAAATATTCCATGGCGACTGAAGAACTTCATCTTGACCTTCCATCAGGAGACGACTCCATTTATCTAAGGTATTTCCAGTATAGGAATCATACAAAAGCGTCAAACGATGAAAAAGATAGCCTAGTAAGATACCTAACAGTGAGAATAGTAGGAATTTCTTTCCACTGTACATCATCTCACCATCTCTTTCTGTTTGACGGCACCTTCTTGTCTAAAGGTAATTTGGGATTTAGCCTCATCAATTGCATCGTCTAATGACTTATCCATGGTAAAATCAGCTAATTTCTCCGGATCATTAACCATTTTTTCTAACAGATGGTCTAAATGATTGTCTAGAATCGAACGGTCTTTCGTGTAGAAATGTAGAGAATCCCCTTGCCAAGCGATGGCTAAAGGAATCTCTTCTTTTTCTAAAAAAGCTTTAAATTTCTCTATATCAATTGGTTTGTCTAAAAAATCTTTTTTCAGATTAATCGTATCAATCGCATAGGGAGATTGTAGCAATTCTTCTAATTTCTGCACCCCTATCTTATAGGCGGAATCCTGTGCTAAAGCCTGACGTCTAGACCATTCTAGAATCTTTAAAAGACTTTTTACAGTAAATAAAAGACTACGCTCTGCATATTGAACTGCCATTCGTTCCTGTTGTTCAGAGGACATCTGATGCCTCCTTCTTCACAAATAGCAGCTTTCCTTCTTTATAGCGATAAGCTATCAATTTCTGACGTTGCTTAATCGACTTGACAACCTGCAGTAGATCTCTCGAATAAGGTTCTCGAAGAGTAACTTCTACTGCTTTCCCATCAAAGATACCAACACGTTTAAATTCAATGTAGTCTTTTTTGAGATGTCCTAAGCCCATACCAAAAGGAAAGTGATGAATCAATTGGATGGTACAGCCACCTTTATTTCCCATTTGTTTCAAATCATACAAGTTTACTACCTTCATGATTAACTCCTTTATCTAGTTTGTCGCATCGTTTAAGTCTGGTAACGATAAACTCCGTGTCTGTTAGAAAATTCTCACACACGTCTTGTGCCAGTTGCCCTTCACAGGGAAATACTCTCAGTCCCTACTTACACAGGCACGCTAATCAAGACGGAGTGGATTCAATTTTCAAAGAACAGGTAGCTTTATTATAGATAAGAGTAGTTGAAATTTTTATCACATTTTTGGAGTTATTGGAATAAAAAAAGCAACTCACTGCTTTACTAATGAGTTACTTTTGTACTAAAATATTTGTTGCATAATTTCCCTAATAACCTGAACAGAGTTATCAAATGAGATATCTTTAGCATACTTAAATTGGCGTTGATAACGAATCCATAGCTCTTTCTGATAATCAGAAATTTCAATTCCTCTCACTTGTTCTTCCCAATTATAAATAGTATCTTTACTTTTACGTTTTTCTGCCGTATTTTCAAGTGCATTTTTTAATACTTCAAGATTAATCTCTTCTTTTCTAAGTTTATACAAAGTGAAAAGATCATATCGATCACGTGGTCGTGTCGAAGCTAAGCCTCTACTAATGATCGTTTCTAACTTTTCAGCAAGTACAGTCTCTAGATTATATGTCCATATCTTGATGCTTTCATTAGTAAAGATAGAAGTCATTGAATAAGTAATTTCTCTTGGTGTGATCTTATCACCAGTAGTAATATCAATAAAAACAACCTCCTTTAATGTATCAAAAGTTGCATTTAATTTTAATGAAAATCCTCCATATTCATCATCTTGGCGAATAGGTTCTAGCTTATCTACTGAAAATGAAAATCCATCAGTTTTAGAACAAAGAATCTCTTCAAAGATATGAATCAAATTTTCTCTGCTCATTTCAGTTCCCTTCAGAGTAACATCTAAATCCATTGTGGTTCGCTTATCTAGTCCAATCATTTGACCTATTAGATACCCTCCTTTTACAATGAAGGAATCTCTGTAAGAACTAGTAGAAATCAGCTTTAACACTTGCTCAATTAAATAATGTTGTTGTACTTGTTGAGCTGGAATTCCCTTATCTTTTGAGATATTTTTGATTTTTGCTTTAAAGCTATTCGCATTTGAAAACATTAAGATAGCACCTCCGTATAAGATTGTAACTTATCAGTTACTTTAAATAGCTGGGCATAATAAAATAATTTGTGTAAATGAATTTGATTTTGTTGAAAATATTTTTTAAACGCTGGTGCAATAATTTGAAGATCCACCTTATGAACTGGTCTTAGACATTCAACCAAAACTCGTTCAACTTCATAAACTTTAATAAATTGACCAGGAAGACGCTCTATTTCAATAATTCCTTCACTATAGTGAGAACGTAAGATAATAGGACATATATCTGCTTCCTTAATGTTTTTGGTATTCGTACCATAAGGAAAACTCATCGTCATGTTAAAAGGGATAGTCAAAGATAAACCATGTAACCAAAGTGCTGTCTCCAAAGAAAAGATTCCCTTTGGAAATCGATACTGAAGGACAAACCACTCATCTAAATAAATATCAGGTAAGCGATATAACCCTTTTTCTTCAGCATCGATTTTTCCTTCTTTAACCATTTTTAATAAGGTTTTGTAGTGTAAATTTTCATCCATTACTTGTTTAAAAGTTAAAAAACCATACTGATTGAAAGAGTTCATCAGTTTCTCTCTTTTATCAACCATATCATTCTCCTTTCTTGGAAACAAAATACTAACATCTTCTATATATGTTAGCATTTTATTTCTTTAAAATCAATTCATTTAGTTTTTTTATTTCAAAATCAATCCATACGTAAGACAGACCAGCTATTATTAAAGAAAAAATAAGATATAGACTGATAGGTTCCACACCAAATGTAGCCCCATACTTCAGGAAACTAAGAAAACGACTCCCAAAGAAGTCGCATTCATCGAAAATTGGATTAATAACTATCCTAAAAAATGCTTGCACTACAAGTCTCCTAGAGAATTTCTTCTTGGTTGCTAACTTGAACTTGAAATTTGGCGTTTTCTTCTTGATGTCCGCATCAAAAAGAGAGAATCAAGTTGATTCCCTCTCTATGTTAGTTTTTACTTATTTTCCCTATAGGAAAGCTAGGATCTATTAAAAAATTCTTTTTTCTGTGAACTTCCCCATCTTTCGATAAATAGAATCCCCACTAACAAAAGGATAATCAGGCAAGGAAGTAAGATCATCCCCATGCTCCAATTTAGATTGACATTATCAATTTGCTTAGGTAGTCTTCCAGATAAAATCTCTACTGAACGCAAGTAAGTAAAGGGAATCAGATGGGCAATACTCTGAAGAGGCTGAATGGTTTGGATACCAAACAACAAGCCAACAATCCCAATGAGGGAAAGAAAGAGGACAGGCATTTTTTGCTTGAAAAAGTAAGCAATCAAGTAGACGACTTCCACAATGACGATAAAAGCTAAGAAAGCTAAGAGCAAGCTAGGAAATAACACATCTTGTATTTTTCCAATAGTCACCTCTTGATTCGTTAAGCTATAGATTGGATAGGGATAATCTAACTGTCCAAAACCACTTATCAGACTTCCCGCTAGAAAAGAAAATCCACAGATTCCGATAAACAGCACAGTTACATATCCCACTCCAACTCCAAGAGAGGACATGGCAAATGTCACTTTTGAAAAAGGATATAACTGAGCTGTATCGAGATGATTTTGATATCTTTCTGCGAACAGTTGTGTTAGCATAAAAATAATAGCAACCACAAACAAGGTTGGGATGATTACCTCTAAAATCCAGACAATCTGATCAATCCCGTGGGTAGGAAACTCCAAAGTATGTGCTTTTATGTTCAAAGGATACAGGGCTTGGTAAATCTTCCGTTCACGGTCAACCCCCATTTTTAATTCAGAGCTAGAAGTCGGGTCATTTGATACAAATTCATAATTCTTCTCTTCATCTTGCCACTGCAAATAGTAGGCTTCTTTCCAGCGCCCTTCTTTTAATAAAGTCAGAATTTCTGTCTTTCGCGTCAAAAGATTTTTTTGCAAGTCTAAATCACTTTTAGCAATCTGGTATTCCTCCGAGCTGGTGTCAGACATTTGGGAGAGCTTCTCTTCATTTTCATTGATAGCTCTCTCGTTGGCTGCAATACGAGTTTCCAACCTGCTCTCCAAGCTGAATGAGTTTGCAGTCCGACTATTGAAATAAAAGGTAACACCGAGTACAGATGCAAATAAAAGTAAGATAATCCAGTTTAAACGACTTTTGAAAACTTTCTTTAACAAAAATAGGCTAACATCTTTCATAAACTAAACCTCTTCTATCTGCCCCTGATGAATGGTTACCATGCTATCGCAAATCTCCACTAACTCCTCTTTGTAGTGGGAACTCAAAAGAACCAGCTGTTCTTGCCTATTGATTTGTGCCAATCTATCAAAAAACTTCTGTCGATAATACTCGTCTAAACCATTGGTAATCTCATCCATGAGCCAGCATTTCGCTTGACTCAGGAAATACATGGCAATCACCAAGCGTTGCTTCATCCCTAAGGAATACTTGCGGATGGGAAGGCTGATATAGTCAGACATTTCCCAGTAGGTGATTTCATCCCTCAAGTTTAGGTCTGACTTCCAGATATTTTTTATGAGACAAAGGTAGTCCATCCCACTTAAGTTTCCATCCAACCATTCAACGCTCTCATAATAAAATAAAGAAGGAGAGGCTGCGATATGTCCACTACTAAGGGGAAGCAGCTTGCTCATAGCTCGGAATAGGGTCGTCTTCCCAGAGCCATTGATAGCAAGAAGGCCATAAATCCTACCCTTTTTAAAGGTGAAATCCGCATCTTGCAAGATGACTTGTCGCGTTTTTAAGGTAACATGAGTAAGAGTTAACATATCCAGCCCTCCTTTTTCTCACTCTTTAAGGATTAATAACCTCCAGTATAGTTGTTTATGACCTCATAACGATCGAAATTCCAGCCATAACCAACTTTATACTCAGAATAGCTATAATAATGAGACCATTCCGGAATGACCTTATATCTATGTAAATGGTAATTCATACTATACCTATAGAAGAGATTCCAATCATACCGATAACTTTTAAGAACACTCTCAGCAGATACACTAGACTGAAAAAGACCAATAGATAACAAACTAGCTAATAAAACAACTTTTGCTGATTTTTTCATGGTTTTCACCTCACTAATTTATTTACTTCCGAAAGCGCTTTAATTATATCATTTTTTTATCTGTTATGCAATAGTTTTTTGGATTTATTTTAATAATATATAACATTCGTAACTTCTCAAAATAACTCCCATTGTCTGTAGCAACTGTCCAAAAAAGAGGACGGATTGTGGGAAACTGGAAGTTAGATTTAGAAGCTACCTAAATAAATCAGGTCACCTATTTTAAAAAAGCAGCAAACTATAAGCTAGTAGGTTCCACACCAAATGTAGCCCCATACTGCCCCATAAGTCAGATTTATAGCGCACCATACCTAAAAACATCCCCAATGAAACATATAAACACCAAGCTAGAATGGTTCCTGGATGATGAGCTAAGGCGAACAAAACACTTGTCAAAGCAACTCGAATATCTAATTTTCTAACCAAGTTCCATAAAATTTCTCGATACAGAAATTCTTCAACCATACTCGCATTGATTAAAAACAATAAAAATGAAAACCAAGGAACTTGATGTTGAAGGCCAATTAAGTTTGCTTGATTCGTGGTTCCTTGAGCATGGATTAGGCTAAAACATAGACTTATAATCATTAGGCTAGCTAATCCAATACCAAGCCATTTCATCCTAGATTTCATATCGATTTTATGCGCTTGTTTACGTTGACCATACATCCATAAAAAAGAAATGAGCGACGCACAATAAAAAATCTGTAGTATAGTTAACTCACCGATACAAAGCAATTTCAGTAAGTATAGGGATAGCAATAGGACATTAACTTGTTGGAATATATAAACTGGAATTATTCTTTTCATAGTTACCTCCGAAATAAATCTTCATAATCTAAATCTAATACCTGCACAATCCTTTCTACCCATGGACTTTGAGGCATTCGTTGTTCCATCTTATAGTGGCGAATCTTTTGATACAGACGATTCAATTCACTTGGATAGTGAAACTCTCCCGCAAACATTTTTCTGGTTAACTCAATCCAGCTAATATTTCTTTCAGCCAAAATAATGGACAAGTTCTCCCAAAATCGTTCAGCCATATTGCTTCTCCTTTAGTTAGATAAATAATGTGTTTGTGCCATGTAAATCAATTGTTTCGTATCTCTTGGCAATAAAGCTCTAGCCTCCTCCAGATTCAGATTTGGATAAACTCGCTTATTTGAAACCGCAAGAGGAAGTCTGATGGTTAGTTCAGGATTTTTTAATATCATTTCGATGAAATCTGTTAATTTTAGGTTATCTCGATTCTTAAAACGTAATAAATTTGGAGATAAAAACTCGAAACAATCTGAAGAATAGCTCATCATCTCAATTAATTTGTCCTTTGTCATTTCAGAAACTGAATGACAAGATACCTCGATGCCATAGTTTTGGAAGAAGTCTAAAAGAAGTTGATTTCTTTGGCTATTTTTACTTAGATAGAGATCAATCATGGGAGACCTCCCAAAGATTCGGTTCCATTTGATATTCTGAAACGATTAAGGAATCTAATAAATTTGAGAAGTTAACTGATTTCTTGTCTTCATCATAAGCTTTTACAGTTACTTGGGTTGTAAGTATTCCCTCTTTTCCCTCGGCTCGATAGCCTTGCCCATATAAAACAAAAACAAGATTATGATTATCATCTACAAAGGCATCAGCTCCGTTCTTTATATCCTGACTTTCAAGGAATTCCATAATGTTTTGAAGATAGGATTCATAAAATAGTGGGTAATTGTGTTTTTTATGGTAATAATCTAAAAATTTTACTTCAAACTCACATGGATAATTGGGCATCAAAAATATTTGTTCATCCAATTGCATCATTTCTGCATCATGTAATTCTGTTTCTAATTCATCACAATATAGTATTGACTCTTTATTTAATGCTTTCATCTTTTTCCTCTATTTCTTTTAATTTCTTTGCGATTGCGGCAATCACAGGAACGGTTACACTATTACCAGCTTGTTTATAGAGCTGACTATTACTAGAGACTTTTCTAGCAGCTTCAAAAGCCCAATCAGGAAAACCCTGCAGGCGAAAACACTCTTTAGGAGTGATTCGTCGTATTCTCAAACGGTAAAATTGTCCATCTATTAAGACACCGGCTACATGATAAACTTGCTTATCTTCTCCTTCATAGCTAGCAACTACTACTCCCATTTGCCCACTAGTTGTTAACGTATTCGCTATACCTTTTCCAACTCTACCACGACGATACTGAGAACTTGGTCTTTCTAAATTGATTGAATCCCCAATTTCTGCTTGAGCATATCCTTTTTTCGTTGCTTCCCGTACTTTTAGAAATTGGATTGGTTCTGGAATTAGTATTTTGGGGATTTTATCTCCACCTTGCATTGTAGTCAGTGTTGGAGATAAGCCCTCACTTCCATAGACGCGACCAGTTTCCTTAAAACTAGTTGGTAAATCTCCAACAACGACAATACCATGGCGATCCTGAGTATTTAAAGTAAACATTGGCTCTTGATTATCCTTGAAACGTCTACCATTTTGTCTCTTTTCTAATCTGTCTGGTGTAATGCAAGGAATCGCAACTTTAAATCCTTCTCCTTTTCCACGAACTAAGGTTGGCGCAAGACCTTCTGAATAATAGACTTTACCACTCATTCCACTTCTTGATGGATTCAAATTCCCTAGTGCTTTCAAAGTCTCAGAGTTAGTTGCTTGACCTTCTCGTCTGAAAGGAAATAAGAGTCTGGTACCTTTCTTTCTAGAATGTCCGATAATAAACACCCTCTCTCTGTTTTGGGGAACGCCAAAATCCTTACTGTTAAGCACCTGCCACTCAACATCAAACCCCAACTCATCAAGTGTGGTAAGGATTGTGGTGAACGTCCGTCCCTTATCGTGATTGAGTAGGCCTTTAACATTTTCAAGAAAAAGAAAACGTGGTTGGATTTGTTTGGCCGCCCGAGCAATTTCAAAGAACAAAGTTCCTCTAGTATCTTCAAATCCCAATCGTCTTCCTGCGATTGAAAATGCTTGACAAGGGAATCCCCCACAGATGACATCGACTTTCCCTCTAAGTTTTTTAAATTCGTCATCTGAAACATCTCGTATGTCATGAAATTCTATTTCTCCTTTCGTTTGAAAAATGGACTTATAAGATTCTCTAGCAAATTTATCAATCTCACAAAATCCAATACACTCGTGTCCGACACTTTCCATTCCTAGTCGAAAACCACCGATACCTGAAAATAAATCAATAAATTTCATTTCTTTATCACCCCTTTCTGATCGACTATCAATGTCCGAATAGTCACACCACTTGAAATGACAATAAGCATAACTAATATCCACTCGATTGGCGACATTTTAACCACCTCCTTTTCTAACACGGTTGTTCCAAACGGAATATAGACCATTAAACACAAATTCAGCAAGCACTTCCGCACGTCTAACAAAGCGAACATTGTCAAGAGCATACTGATAGATTCTCTCAAAATCCGTCATAGCAATTTCACTGGCTGTTTCAGAAAAACCTTCTCGTCTAAATTGATCTTGTACCAATCCCCAAATATAATCTCGATCATATTTTGTGACCTTTTCTACTTTTCTTTTCAAGATAGGTTTAGTATTCCTATCCTCCTCATCCTCAATAAATAAAGAATCAGTCTCACTATATTTAGTCTCACTAACTTCAGTCTCACTAGGGGCTGAAAATGAGACGGGGGCCGTTTCATTTTCAACCTGCCCTAGTCTTTTTTTAACACTAGCCCTGTTTGAATTACCTACTGGGGTAGAAGATAATTCCCCTAAATAAATCTTATTAGCTAGTCTTCCTTTCTCACTTGAAGACTGTTGGACTTCATCAATTAGGTCATATTCTTTAAGAATTTTTTTGATGGACAGTAATTTTGACTTCGAACAACCTAACAGCCTCATCAGTTTAGAATTAGAAAATACTAAATAGACTGCTCCTTCTTCATCTATCCAACCACGACTAAGAGATAATTCTAAACGATCTTTTAAAATAGAATAAGCCACCTTTACTTCTAGTTTCATATCCATATATTTCTCATCCTCAAAAAGAATTTTAGGTAATTTGTAATATCGTTCTGAAGTTTGGTATTGATTTGCGGTAATTCGTTTCATAGCTCACCTCCAAGTTCTTTGAGTGTTAAATCTCCGCTTGATTCCAAGCGAACCAAGCCACTTTTTTCCAATTCAGCCATAAGAGATATGGCTTCAACAATGTCAATTCCCATTTCACGTACTAAAAATGAAATGACAATATAGCGTGATGATTGTAATTCTTTTGTCATTTTCCCTCCTGAAAATAAAAAAAGGAGAACAATATACAATTGTTCTCTCTTTAGATAAATATTTATTGTTGTATTCATTTTTCCGATGCGCAAACGACATCTACAAATACATATACATCTATGTGCCTTTTTAGGACTTTTCTGACGTCAAAATTGCCTTTATCTACAAAGACAAAATGCTTGTAAAATAGCTTAAAATCAAGGATTTTCACCCTTTTTTTCGTTGTAGCAACACTACACACTCCACGTGATGTGTTTGTGGAAAAAGATCCACCGGTTGGACTTTCTTCAATTCATATCCCCACTCTTGGTAGAGTTTGATATCACGCGCCATAGTAGCGACATTGCAGGAGATATAGGCGATGCGGTCTGCTCCTGTTTGGGTACTAGCTTTGATAAAGCTCTCGGTGAGTCCTTTTCTTGGTGGGTCCACTAGGATAAGACTTGGTTGAATTCCTTCCTTGAGCCAATTCTTCATGGCATTTTCAGCTGTGTCACAGACATAGTGGGCGTTTGAAATATTGTTCAGCTGAGCATTCTTTTTGCTATTCTCAACCGCTTCTGCAATCACTTCAACACCATAAACTTCCTTGACATGTTTCGCAACAGAGAGGCCAATCGTCCCGATACCAGAGTAGGCATCAATAACCACATCATCTGATTTTAATGCTGCAAAGTCAATAGCTGTTTGATAGAGATTCTCCGCCATTTCAGTATTGACTTGGTAAAAAGCGGGACCAGCGATTTGGTAGTCATTTCCCAACATTTGGTCGGTAATATAGTCTTGACCATAAAGCGTACGCCATTCCTTACCAAAAATAGCATTAGTGTTCTGGTCATTAATATTTTGCATAACAGACACAATCTCTGGGAACTGCTTGATTAATTGTTCAATCAATTGTTCCACACGGAAAATCTTTGGACGGGTTGTTACCAAAATAACCATGATTTGTCCTGAGTAATGCCCACGACGTACCACAAGGTTTCGAATCAAGCCAGCTTGTTCCTTTTCATCATAAGGTTTCAGGTCATAACGACGGAGCAAGTCACGTAGAGCTACTACTACCTCATCAATCACAGGATCTTGGATAAAGAAATCTTCTAGAGGCATGAGGTCATGCGAATTCTTACGGAAAAATCCTGTTTCCAAGACACCATTCACACGACGAACAGGGACCTGCGCCTTATTGCGGTACTTGACTGGATGTTCCATACCTAAAGTTTCAGCAACCTCTATATCATCAATTCCAGCAATCTTATATAGACTATCCTTAACTTGCTTGGTTTTAAATTTGAGCTGTTCTGGATAGGCAAGATGACCTAAATCCGCGATTCCTGAACGCAGGTAAGCCAAATCTAGATCTTGATTACGGTGTGGTGATTGGACAAGGTATTCTTCAACTTTCCCAAAGCCAATCTTTTTATTAACCTTGAGAACACGCATGAGGATTTTTTCACTCGGTAAAGCATTTTCAACAAAAAATACCAAACCATCTACCTTGGCCACTCCTGCACCTTCATGGGTCAAGTCAACAATTTCAACTTCTACAATATCATTTTTCTTTAACATTCTCTTCTCTTTCTATTGACCGACAAAAAAGACGGCAACGTTACGGTTACCATCTATTATACCATGATTTTTCTTAAGAACCAAAACTCTTGAAGAAGTTGACAATGGCTTGCCAGAGGGAGCTTAGGAAATTGCCGCCGTCCTCTAGCGCCTTATCAGCATCAAAGTTAAGATTGATATTTTTAAAACTGTCGCCAGCTTGTGAAACAATACTTTGTTTAAGGTCATTCAGGGTTTTAGTGAAGTCTGCATTGCTGAGGATATCACTCTTCGATAGATTCAAAGCAAAATTGATGATGATATTGATTTGGTTTCCTGTTATAACCTGATCCAGTTTATAATTTTTTAAGGTATCTTCAACGATTTTACGGACATCTTCCTCCGTCAGATTTCCCTTGCTTTCTTTAGCTTTGGCGAGTCCTGACTTGATATCAGCTAGGGCAACGTTTAATTTATTAGCATCATAGCCTGACTTGTCCTTGTTTTCAGCATTGATATCGGACAAAGCCTTCAACTCTTCTTGAGCCAAATCTTTGTTGGCTTGTGGCACCTTGGCTCCATTAGCTTCAAGTGAATAGTAAATCCCTGCTAAGGCACTCTCACCTGTAACTGGAATAGGTGCTGCTACAGTAATTTTGGCGTGTTCCACACCCAAAGTTACGGCCGCATTGCGGTACATATCCTGCGTCACCTTAGTAATGTTTTCTGGTGTTTCAATCTTGACCTCAAGTGGCGACTTGTCACCTAGCTTTTGAATCTTGGCTGATGAATACAATTGTAAGCTAGAGTCATTGGCAACATTCATAATCTTAGAATAGACATCAGGTGTCATGGTCTTGAGTTCTTTGGTGTCTGTTGAGGCATTGTAGCCTAGTTTTTTTAGAGTTTGATTTTTTTGATCTTCAGACAATGAAGAACCTAGGACATATTCAGGTTGGACATAGGTTTCATCGATGACTTTTTGAACATCTGTTGCTGCATGGACACTATTCATAGCTGTTACTGCCCACAAGACCGCAGCACTGGTCAGAAAGAGTTTCTTTCTCATAGGGAATTTCCTCCTTTACCTTTCTAGAGTAATATATCTATCTTAAAGAAAACTTATAATAAAAACACCTGGACTAGCCAGATGTCGAAAAGAGAGTGAAACATTTGATGATGTAAAGGTTGAGTTGCACCTGTCTAGAATAGTAATAGTTTCCTCCATTTACATAGAGTTCGGCACCGTGAAAAATGGAAATAGGGTGAATATAACTATAAGTCTTTCCAGTGGAATTACCAAGCAAGGGAGCAACAGTCTCACGAGAGTACTGTTTGGCCAGAGCCAAGGTGTTTTCCTTACCATTTTGGGCGATAAAATCGATATAGGCAGGTCCAAAATTATAGGCTTGAACAGCCGTCCAGACATCAACACCCTTCTTTTGGGCCAGATAGAGATTGTCTGTCAGAGTTTGAACACCTTGCCGAATGCTTGACGCATTATCATTAATGGTGTTGGTGGAACCACTTGCAGACTCACTGGACTGCATAACATCGCCTTCTTTTCCTTTTGTTTCGGTATAAATCATAGCGAGCACAAGCTCTTCGTTTGCTGGGGTGTCTTTTTCACTCAAGATTTCTCGCACCATGGGTTGATAGGTCATGACTTGCTTGACATCTTGGTGAACGCGGTAAGCTTTATAGCCAGCAAAAAGGAAGACTGCTAGCACAAGCACTCTTCGAATTCGTTTAAACATTATTTACTTTGGATATCCTCGATATTTTTGATTAAGATAGAATAGGTTCCATTGTCGTTTTGGATAAACTCAACAGACTCGGCGTCTTGATAGACGTTATTGGGAACGATGAGCTCAATTCCATTTGACAAAGAAAGTTTTTGGTTTTCAAATTTTTTAAGCTGACGACTGGCATCAATTTCATCAAATTGAACAGGCTCTGGTACGGCTTCTTTGACTTGGTCAATAAAGCTCAAACGAGCCGTCAGATTGTTGTCAAAAAGGTCGTTGGCCAATTTTTCAGGTGATAATTCATTGCTTTCTTCTAGGTTGTTGAAAATCGCTGATTTGACCTTAGATTGAAATTGAAAATCATCTGTGTTAAAAGTCTCAGCAATTCTCTGGGCCGTTTTTTCCAGTTCCTTGATGGATTTCTTTGGAGAAATCTTAGGGGAAACGGCAAGAAGATTGTCTGAAAAATAGTTCAAGAAAGTCCCATTGTACTTGATGCGTTTTTCAATCAGATGGTACTTGCGACTCTGAAGATTGACCACCAAGGCCTCATCAGCACCCGTTCCAAATCCAGGCAGGTTATTCTGAGTCAGCTTGATTGGATTATCAACTTCTCCTCCGAGGTGGGTCAGGGTCTCACGCAGGGCAATTCGTAAGAAAGCGAAATGTTCTACGCCTTCTTTAGAAAATTGCACAAAAATCAAGTCATTGGTCTTGAGATTTTCAGAAATACTGAACTCTTCTTTCCAGAGATTAGCCAGTGTTACTGATGTCTCCAACAAATCGTCTGTGATGTGATTGAAGAAGGGATTTTCTTCCTCGAAAATCCCAGTCTTGGCTTCATCTGAATACACACGTTCAATTTTTTTCCGCAGGTATTCTTCGATTTTTGGAGTAATATTGAGAAACTTATCCGCTAGAAACAGCTCGGTATCATCCGGGCTAAACTGATGGATAATAGCTTTCTTAATATAAATGTCCATAAAAGTTTTAGTCCTCGTATAATGGGAAGGCATCTGTCAATTCTTTAACTGCACTCCTCACTTCTTCTAAGACAGCTTCATTTTCCGCATTCTTAAGAGTTTTAATGATAAGTTCAGCCACTTTGCGACTTTCTTCTTCACCAAATCCACGTGCAGTAATGGCTGCTGCTCCGATACGAATCCCACTTGTCTTGAATGGTGACAAGCTTTCGTATGGGATTGAGTTTTTATTTAGGGTAATATTGACTTCATCCAGCAAGTTTTGAGCAACTTTTCCGTTTTCTACAACCTTAGTCACATCCACTAGGAAGAGGTGGTTTTCAGTTCCGCCAGAAATGATACGGAAATCAGGGTCTTGCAAGAAGACATCTGCCATAGCCTTGCTGTTCTTGATGACATTGGCAGCATATTCCTTGAAGGCTGGATCCAAAACTTCTTTGAAGGAAACAGCTTTAGCCGCCACAACGTGCTCCAAAGGACCACCCTGAATACCAGGGAAAATAGCTGAATTGATTTTCTTAGCTAAGTCTTCATCATTGGTCAAAATCAAACCACCACGTGGTCCACGAAGGGTTTTGTGGGTCGTTGTTGTCGTGATGTGAGCGTATGGCACTGGGCTTGGGTGAAGACCAGCTGCAACCAAACCAGCGATATGAGCCATATCTACCATAAGTTTAGCTCCAACAGCATCAGCAATTTCACGGAATTTTGAAAAGTCGATAATTTGAGAATAGGCTGAAGCACCTGCTACGATCAATTTTGGTTTTACTTCTTGGGCTTGTTTCAAGATAGCATCAAAGTCCAAGAGTTCAGTTTCAGGATCCACACTATAAGAAACAAAGTTGTAGGTTTGACCAGAGAAGCTAACAGGAGCTCCGTGGGTCAAGTGTCCACCTGCTGCCAAATCCATCCCCATAACGGTATCACCTGGCTCAATCAAGGCCATGTAAGCCGCACAGTTAGCTTGGCTTCCTGAGTGAGGTTGGACATTAGCGAATTTAGCGCCGAAAATTTCTTTTGCACGTTCAATAGCTAGACTTTCTACCACATCTACCACATCAGTTCCACCATAATAACGGCGTCCTGGGTAACCTTCGGCGTATTTATTCGTCAAGATAGACCCTTGAGCTGCCATAACAGCCTTGGAAACTACGTTTTCCGAAGCAATCAACTCAATGTTATTTTGTTGGCGTTCTTCTTCTTTGGCAATAGCATTCCAGAGATCAGCATCGTATGCTTTAAAATCATCTTTGTCAAAAATCATAGGTCTTCTCCTTTATAGTGTGACTAGTCCATTAGTTTAATTTTCTTATTAGAAAATCAAACTAAAATATGCGAATAAACCGTTTCTGCATTTTATCACAAGTATAACCAACTTTTTCATAAAATGCATGAGCTCCCAGACGATGATCGGCTGAGTTTAAGCGGATAAACCCGTAACCACGTCTTTTTGCTTCTTCTTCCAACCCTTGTAATAAGCTTTTACCAATACCTTGACCTTGCGCTTGAGGTGAAACTGCTAAGGCTAAAATATTAAATCCTGCTTTAGAATAAAGTGATTCATAGACCTCAGCGTGGACATAGCCAAGTAAGACATGACTAGCTTCATCCTCATAGCCAAGAAGGAAATGATGGGAATCCTGAGATAGTCTGGCTAATTGACTAGCCGTTTCCTCTGAACTAAAAGAATAGCCCAAAGCCTCTTGGTTGATATCACATATAGCTTTCACATCAGTTTCTCTTAAATTTCTGAGCATCTCATTCCTCCTCAAAAGAAATCTCTGGCAACCGAGCAAGAATATCTTCTCGCTTAATGGCCCCTTGGCGTAAGATTTTCACCTTGTCTCCCGACAAATCCAAAATAGTTGAATCCTGTCCAGTTAGAAAAGCATCGTCTTCCAGACCCAGAACCTCTTGGTCAAAATCCTTCAGAATTTGTTCAAAGGTTACTCCACTTGCCTGACCTGAAATATTGGCAGACGGTCCAATCAAGGGCCCCGTCTCTCGAATCAAATCAAGGGTAATGGGATGACTAGGCATCCGAAATCCAACAGTTGCAAGACCAGAATTGACCCAATAGGGAACTCTGTCATTAGCTTCGAGAATAATGGTTAAGGGACCTGGTAAAAAGGTCTCTACAAGTTTTTGAAGATAAGTTGGCTGATTCTTAGAAAAGTACAAAATGTCCTCTAGAGAGGCGATATTAAGATTGAGCGCCTTGTCCCTGGGACGACGTTTAATCTGGTATACATGATTAACTGCTTTTTCGTCTAGAGCCTTGGCAAAAAGACCGTAAACTGTCTCTGTAGGTAGAACGACAGCTCCACCATTTTCCAACTCTTGTCTAATCCTGTCCATCATCAACCACGACCATCCTATCTTGACCAAATTGGTCCTTAAGTGTTCTTACACGTTTTTCAGGAAGATGCTTACTAAAAAGTTCAGGAACACTTTGACCTTGCTTGTATCCAATTTCAAGGTAAATCTTACCACCGTCTTTGAGATAGTCTTTTGCATCTTCCGCAATTCTACGGTAAATAGCTAGGCCATCCTCGTCTGCAAAGAGAGCTAGATGAGGCTCCGAATGCAAAACATTCAAGCCGACCTCTGACACATCTTCACGAGAGATATAGGGTGGATTGGAAACAATTATATCATATTTTTCAGAAATTTCTGTAAAACAGTCAGATTTTTTTAAAAATATTTGAAGATTTTGATTTTTAGCATTTTCATTAGCTACATCTAAAGCATCTTGGGAAATATCTGCTGCTGTCACTGACCAATCTGGTCTGTTTTTTGCTAAGGCGAGAGCAATAGCTCCACTACCTGTTCCAATATCCAGAACTGAAAGATTCGTCTCAGGATTTTCAGCCAGGATAAGCTCCACCAACTCCTCTGTTTCTGGACGAGGGATCAATACTCGCTCATCAACTTTTAACTGCATTCCATGAAAATCTGCCTGTCCAATGATGTACTGTGCCGGTTTATGAGCTGCTAACTGTTGGAAAATTCCTTTTACAAACACTTCTTCCTCTTCCGTCACTTCCTGCTGAAGGGCAAAAACAAAGTCCGTAAAAGAAAGATTTTTCAGGCTACGATAGACAAAAGAGAGGCTTTCTGCTTCCTCTCCCTGTCTTATCAATTCTTCTTCAAAATCTGAAAATAATTGAGCTAATTTCATTATTTATTTAATTCTTCTAATTTTTGCGTTTGGTCATAGAGCACCAAGGCATCCACAACTTCATCCAATTTACCAGACAAAATGGTATCTAGTTTTTGGAGAGTCAAGCCGATACGGTGGTCTGTGACACGGTTTTGTGGGAAGTTATAAGTACGAATCCGTTCTGAACGGTCACCAGTACCGATTGTCGACTTACGCTCAGCATCTTGTTCATCTTGTGCAATTTGTGCGAAGTGGTCAGCAACACGCGCACGGATGATTTTCATGGCTTTCTCACGGTTCTTCTGTTGAGTACGTTCTTCCTGCATCTCAACCTTGATATTGGTTGGCAAGTGAACGATACGAACGGCAGTAGCAACCTTATTGACGTTCTGTCCACCAGCACCAGAGGCGTGATAGATGTCGACACGAAGGTCTTTTGGATCGATATCGTATTCTACTTCTTCGACTTCAGGCATAACAAGGACTGTTGCTGTCGAAGTATGTACGCGACCTTGGCTTTCTGTCACAGGGACACGTTGCACACGATGGGCTCCAGACTCATACTTAAGTTTAGAGTATACAGATTGACCCGAAACCATAGCAACTACTTCTTTGAAACCACCAACACCATTCATAGAAGCCTCCATGACTTCAAAGCGCCAGCCTTGGGCTTCCGCATACTTTTGGTACATAGTTAGAAGGTCTCCGGCGAAAAGTGCTGCTTCGTCTCCCCCAGCTGCTCCACGAATTTCTAAGATAATATTCTTGTCATCGTTTGGATCCTTTGGAAGGAGCAAGATTTTCAGTTTTTCTTCGTATTCTTCTTTTTCAGCCTTGGCATCTTTGAGTTCTTGCTTGGCCATTTCTTCCAAGTCCGCATCTCCGCTTGATTCTTTAATCATCTCTTCAGCGTCAACGATGTTTTGAAGGACTTGTTTGTACTCACGGTAGGCTGTTACTGTATCACGAGTTGAAGCTTCTTCTTTTGAAAGCTCCATAAAACGTTTGGTGTCAGAGACCACATCCGGGTCACTCAGCAATTCTCCTAATTCTTCATAACGGTCTTCTACAGCTTGTAGTTGATCATAGATGTTCATTTTTTCTCCTTATTTCTCAATTGTTAAATCATAGATTGCTACTACTTCGTTCTCGGATATTTCCCCAGTTTCTTTAAATCCATAACTGAGGTAACAATATCTTGCATGTTCATTTTCTGGTTCATAAGACAACCAAAGTTTATTGCTTAAACCTGCTGGCGCTGTTCGAACATAGTCTAGTACTTTATCCATAATTGGTTTAAAATATCCTTTATTTTGAAAATTCTTATCAATCATAAAACGAAATAGTAAATAATTTCCACTACTAATTCCGATTTTTTTATCATAAGCTATCATCACAAAACCTATAATTGCATCATTATCATAAACTGCCAATGGAGCTACAAAATCTCCATTTTTAGTGTAGACGTATGCTTCAGCTAAACTAATTGCGTTGGTTGCAATGAATTGTTTTTGATATTCCTTGACATCCAAATTCAAAATATCAAAATAATTTTCCATTGTAACATCTCTTAGTTCAATTGTCATAGTTTCGCTCCTTGTTAGAGGTTATCATTGGCGCAAAATAATGTTTACGGCAAACTGAGATATAGGTTTCATTTCCACCGATCTGGATCTGCTCACCATCATAAACGGGCAGTCCATCCTGTGTTCGCAAAACCATAGTCGCCTTTTTCTTGCAATACTGACAGATGGTCTTGATTTCGTCAATCTTGTCTGCTAAGAGCAAGAGATACTTGGAACCTTCGAACAGTTCATTGCGAAAGTCATTTTTCAAGCCAAAAGCCATGACGGGTATATCTAACTCGTCCACAACACGAGCTAGGTCGTAAACATGATGACGTTTGAGAAACTGGGCTTCATCGACCAAAACACAGTAAGGCTTTTCTGGTAGGTCTCGGATATAGCCAAAGATATCCGTCGTCTCCTCAATTGCAAGAGCTGGGCGTTTCATACCGATTCGACTCGACACATAGCCAACACCGTCACGCGTATCCAGAGCCGAGGTCATAATCACAACACCTTTTCCTTGCTCCTCATAGTTATAGGCCACCTTGAGAATCTCAATCGTCTTACCAGAGTTCATGGTCCCATAACGATAATACAACTGTGCCATGTTTCTTGCTTCACGTCCATTTCTAAATTTTTGCTACATTCTAGTATATCATAATTTTCTTAAGCTTTAAACGGCAAAATGTGGTAAAATAGAAGAAATCAAAACTAGTGGAGGAAGCCATTATGCCATTTGTACGCATCGATTTATTTGAAGGACGCACGCTCGAGCAAAAGAAAGCTCTTGCTAAGGAAGTAACAGAAGCTGTTGTTCGCAACACTGGAGCCCCTCAATCAGCTGTTCATGTCATCATCAACGACATGCCAGAAGGAACCTACTTCCCACAAGGGGAAATGCGCACCAAATAAGCTAGCTTAAGCAGAAATGCTTAGGCTTTTTCAATCTCCAAGTAGCATCCATTGAAGAAATAGTTCAAATTTGTTACAATTTGAAAAGAGACTTGGAAAAATTTCTAAGAAAAGAGCTATTAATTAAAGGAAACATTATGATTACACGTGAATTTGATACCATCTCTGCTATCTCTACTCCACTAGGCGAAGGAGCCATCGGTATTGTCCGCCTGAGCGGAACAGAAAGTTTTGCTATTGCGCAAAAGATTTTTAAAGGAAAAGACTTGTACAAGGTTGCCAGTCACACTCTCAACTACGGTCACATTATTGATCCTCTGACTGGTAAAGTCATGGACGAAGTCATGGTTGGGGCTATGAAATCTCCAAAAACCTTCACTCGTGAGGATATTATCGAGATTAACACTCACGGTGGGATTGCGGTGACCAATGAGATTCTCCAGCTAGCTATCCGTGAAGGGGCTCGGTTGGCAGAACCTGGTGAATTTACCAAACGTGCCTTTCTAAACGGTCGTGTGGATTTGACACAGGCCGAGGCAGTGATGGATATCATCCGCGCCAAGACTGACAAGGCCATGAACATTGCGGTCAAACAATTAGATGGTTCCCTTTCTGATCTTATCAATAATACCCGTCAAGAAATCCTTAACACACTTGCCCAAGTTGAGGTCAATATCGACTATCCTGAGTATGACGATGTTGAGGAAGCGACTACTGCTGTTGTCCGTGAGAAGACTATGGAGTTTGAGCAATTGCTAACCAATCTCCTTAGAACAGCCCGTCGTGGTAAAATCCTTCGTGAAGGAATTTCTACAGCAATCATCGGCCGTCCCAACGTTGGGAAATCAAGCCTTCTCAACAACCTCTTGCGTGAGGACAAGGCTATCGTTACAGATATTGCTGGTACTACTCGAGATGTCATTGAAGAATACGTCAACATCAACGGTGTTCCTCTAAAATTGATTGACACAGCTGGTATTCGTGAAACGGATGATATCGTTGAACAAATCGGTGTTGAGCGTTCAAAAAAAGCCCTTAAGGAAGCCGACTTGGTTCTACTGGTGCTAAATGCCAGTGAACCACTGACTGCTCAAGACAGACAACTTCTTGAAATTAGTCAGGATACAAACCGCATTATTCTTCTTAATAAAACCGATCTGCCTGAAACGATTGAGACTTCGGAACTACCTAAAGATGTTATTCGTATTTCAGTCCTTAAAAACGAAAATATAGATCAGATTGAAGAGAGAATCAACAACCTCTTCTTCGAAAATGCTGGTTTGGTTGAGCAAGATGCTACTTACTTGTCAAATGCCCGTCACATTTCCTTAATTGAGAAGGCCGTTGAAAGTTTGCAAGCTGTTAATGAAGGTCTTGAACTGGGGATGCCTGTTGACTTGCTTCAAGTTGACTTGACTCGTACTTGGGAAATTCTCGGAGAAATCACAGGTGATGCTGCTCCAGATGAACTCATTACCCAACTCTTTAGCCAATTCTGTTTAGGAAAATAAGAAAAATCCATGATCGTTTTTGCGGTCATGGATTTTAGGCTCTATAATATTTGTAGTGGGTAAATCCCCTATAGATATTATGGAGCC